>NZ_JBZRPK010000338.1:0-3294 GCF_058382125.1 Haloferax sp. s1 | reverse complement strand
GTACGTCTTCGGGACCGACTACGTCACGATGGTCATCGTGATGATGGCCATCACAGTTGGATACCTGACCATCTCCGGAATGATGGGTGCGACCAAGAACATGGCCGTCCAGTACGTCATCCTCATCGTCGCGTTCCTGACGGCCGTCTACGTGGTCGGCTTCACCGGCGGCTACTCGACGGTGCTCCCGCAAATCGAATACGGACGGCTGATCGGTGAGCTCTCGGCGGAGTTCTCCGAACCGTTCGCGGGTGCAGGGTTCTACCTCTGGATTGCCACGGCGTTCTCGCTCATCTTCGGTACCTGCGGTCTCCCGCACGTGCTGGTGCGGTTCTACACGGTCGAAAACGAGAAGACCGCTCGCCAGTCCACCGTCTGGGGGCTGTTTTTCATCCTGCTCCTCTACTGGAGCGCGCCCGCGCTGGCGGCCTTCGGTGTCGACCTCTACGACGCCTCCCAGTACGGCCCGACGTTCGCAGCGAACGGCGGCGTGGGCGGCGGTGGGGGAGCCTTCTTCGTGGTGTTGGCGGCCCGGCTCCCGACCCTGCCGCGGTGGTTTGTCGGTCTCGGGGCGGCAGGCGGTATCGCGGCCGCAATTGCGACGACGGCCGGGCTGTTCATCACCGCCTCGTCCGCCGTTTCGCACGACATCTACACGAACATCGTCAACCCCGACGCGACTCAGCGCCAGCAGGTGCTCGTCGGGCGGGCGACCATCATCGCACTGGGTATCATCGTGACGATTACCGCGTTCGACCCGCCGGCGCTCGTCGGCGAACTGGTCGCACTGGCGTTCTCGCTCGCGGCCATCGTGCTGTTCCCGATGTTCTTCCTCGGACTCTGGTGGGAGAACACGAACCGTCAGGGAGCGCTCGCCGGGATGACCGTCGGCCTCACGCTCTGGGTTGCCGCGGTCGTCAACGACCTCATCTTCCACTTCAGCGACGCCTTCGCCGAAGTCGTGCCGGCCATCGGTGCGGCCCTCGTCGGGACGCCGCTGGTGTTCATCGTCACGATTGCCGTCTCGATGGCGACGGCCGAACCGCCAGAGCATATTAAGAAGATGGTTCGGCAGTGTCACAGTCCCGAACCGATGGGACAGCAACAGTCTGCAGAAGACGTCGTGAGTACCGACGGGGGCCAGACCCCCGCGGACGACTAACCAATGTACGAACACATCCTCGTTCCGACGGACGGGAGCGAAACAGCGGAGTACGCCGTCGACCAAGCGGTCGACATCGCATCGAAATACGGCTCGACAGTCCACGCGCTGTACGTCATCGACGTCGACGCGACCAGTTACTCGCTGGGCTCAGAGCAGGTCGACCGCATACGGCAAGGACACCTCGACGAGATGCCCGAAGTGAGGGAGGAAGCTGATGAGGCGACAGGATACGTCGCAGATATCGCGTCCGAACACGGGCTCACCGTCGAAGAACACGTCACGTCCGGCGAACCAGCCCGGGCTATCAGGAAGTTCGTCGAGGACAACGACATCGACCTCGTCGTGATGGGGTCCCACGGGCGCTCCGGACTCTCGCGGGTCATCCTCGGGAGCGTGACCGAGAAGGTCCTCCGACGAACTCGGCTTCCAGTGCTCGTCGTCGACGTTCACGAGAAAGAAGCGTAAACCATGCGTGTTTCACCCCACACGAGAATTCGTGTCTCATCCCACACGAGAATGAACCAGCCTCACACGCCACCGAACGGAGGTGACCGGTGGTGAGCCTCACCGAGACGATTCGAGAGCACGTCCGCGAACACCGCTCGGGGATGCTGACCGA
Organism: Haloferax sp. s1; assembly: GCF_058382125.1. Lineage (NCBI taxonomy): Archaea > Methanobacteriati > Methanobacteriota > Halobacteria > Halobacteriales > Haloferacaceae > Haloferax > Haloferax sp. s1. The sequence continues at coordinate 1,510 of NZ_JBZRPK010000338.1, read as the reverse complement.
CCTGTTGTTCGCGCTCGTGTGGGTGACAGGGGTGACGGTCCTGTTCGACGTACTGAACGGGCCGCAGTGGGCCTACTACCTGTGCCTGGGCGCGGGCGTCGTCGCGTACTACGGCTTTTTCGCCTCGCTGGAGGCCGCACGCGAGCAGTAGTGCCACCGGCGGAAGGTGTCATCCACGCCATCCCCAGAGTCAAAGTCTGTCGCCCGGCGTCGAGTTGAGTATTCTGCGCAATGGACATCTACACAAGCCCTCGCTTCGTATTGCTCTGGTGAGGTATGTCTCATGGCAACACACAACGAACAAGAACGCGAACACCACGAGCACGAACACCACGTACACGGTCCAGGGTACGCGACGCCCCAGGCCGCCATCGAAGAATCGACGCCGGAAGCGGTCGCCTACGTCGTCGGACTCTACACTGGTAGCGATATCGAGGCTCCCGATTTCATCGGCGTCGTCGACGTCGACCCGGACTCGGACACGTATCAGGAGATTATCGACCGCGTCGAGATGCCGAACAGGGGCGATGAACTCCACCACTTCGGCTGGAACGCCTGTTCGTCATCGTGTCACGTCGAAGGGCTCGAACGACAGTACCTCGTCGTCCCGGGCAACCGGTCGGGGCGTCTCCACATTCTCGACACAAAGGACCGGCGACACCCCGAGATAGAGACAGTCATCGAACCCGAGGAGGTCCACGAGTACGACCTCTCGGGGCCGCACACCGTCCACTGCATCCCCGACGGGGAGATACTCATCAGTATGACTGGGAACGCCGATGGCGAATCGCCCAGCGGCTTCCTCGAACTCAACGACGACTTCGAAATCGAGGGCCGCTGGGACCCGCCGGGCGAAATCGACTTCAACTACGATTTCTGGTACCAGCCACGTCACAATGTGATGGTCTCCAGCGAGTGGGCCGCACCCGTGACCTACCAGCCCGGATTCGACATGGAAGATGTCGAGGCCGGGAAATACGGTCGCCGCCTGCACATCTGGAACTGGTCGGAGGGGACCGTCGAACAAACCATCGACCTCGGCGAGGAAGGACTGATTCCGCTTGAAACACGGTTCCTACACACCCCGGAGTCAGTCCACGGCTACGTCAACGCGGCACTGTCTTCGAACATCTTCCACTTCTTCGAGGAAGACGACCAGTACCACGCGGAGAAGGTGATCGACTTCGAATCCCGGGAACACGAAGATTGGGACATGCCCGTGCCCGCGCTCCCGACGGACATCCTGATTTCGATGGACGACCGATACCTCTTCGGGAGCAACTGGGTCCACGGCGAGGTGTGGATGTACGACATCTCCGACCCGAGTAACCCACGGAAGGTCGATTCCATCTCGATTGGCGGGTACTTCGGCGACATCCGGAACGTGCCGGGTCGCCAGGTTGTCGCCGGACCGCAGATGCACCAGCTTTCGCTTGGCGGCGAGCGCCTCTACTGGCCGACCTCCCCTGACTCGCCCGGGGGCGTCCAGTTACTCCCCCCATGAAAAGTG
>NZ_JBZRPK010000339.1:0-3299 GCF_058382125.1 Haloferax sp. s1 | reverse complement strand
CTCGTGGTCGAGCCCAACCCCGCCCTCGTGAGGACCGCGGACACCATCCCCGCCCCCGGTCCCGAGGGCGGCGGCGGCGGCGGGCCCATCGCCGCCAGCGGCGCGCCCGAACCAGCCGCCCGAACCCCCGATTCCCACCCCGCCCGGTACCCCCGCGCCTATCTCCCAGACGTGGACAAAGAAGGCCCCCGCTCCGACCGCCGCAAGCCCGCGAAGGTTCCGAACGACGACTGAACTCCGCACGCTCACATTCCGCTCGTGAATCTCGTTTTGATACTCACCGTCGCCGATACCACCAGTAGCTGACGCCCGCGAGTACGAGTATCGAGACACCTGCGGGAAGCATTGGGAACGTCGCTGTCGGTTCCACCACGTCGACGGCGACCTGTTGGGTTCCGGTCGAGAGTTGTCGCCCGGCGTCGTCCTCGTAGCTCACGTCTACGCCGACGACCTGCGTTTTCGCTACTGCGTCTCCACTGACTTCGAGGTCGAAGACGACGAGTCTCGTCTCGCCCGCTTCCAGTCGTGGGATGAAGGCGACGGCGTCCTCGCTGGAGAGCGGCTCTTCCGCAACGAGGCGAACCGTCACGTCGGTTTTCGGCGTGTCCTCGGTGTTCGTCACCGCGAGAACGAGCCGTCCGGAAGCGTCCACTTCGAACGTCGCGTTCTGCGGGTCGACCGCGACGGCGGGGTCACGCGTGCTCACCGACGCGAGTACGTCGGTCCGGTCGACCGCTCGCATTTCATCGCCCGGCGACCGGTATTCGACGGCGAACGGGAGGCGGTGTACGCCGGGTGTCGACCCCTCGGAAAGTCCGATTGCATATTCGAACTCGGTGGATTCGCCCGGTTCAAGCGTCCCGACGGCGACTTCTGGGTCGGTCGGCGTCAGTGCCGTGCCCTCGGATTCGAGGCGAAGCACCACGTCACGCGCTTCCGCTTCACCCACATTTTCGATGGTCCCGGTGACGCGTCCGACGCCGCCGGCTCTGAGGGTGCTCTCGGTGACGGTGACGGCGAATGCCGGACCAGCACCGGGGTCGAGTCCAGCGACGAGCGACTCGGTCTTCCGGTTGCCGCCGGGATTACGGAAGTTCACAGTCACATCTAGCGAGTATGGGCGGTCGAGGGCGTCGTCGGCGACGCGGGTTCTGAAGCTCACACGCTTTGTTTCCCCCGGTTCCCACGCGCCAACGTAGGCTTCTGCTGTGGACGCGCCAGCACCGAAGGTCACCTCGGAGTCGGTCGACTGGACGCCGACTGTCGTATCTCTCGCGGTCGAATCGCCCACGTTCACGAGTTCGAGCGTCAGCGTTCCGGTGTCACCGACGGCGACGGTAGAGTCGACATCTTCGAGTTCGAAAGCGGCACCGCGGGTCGGTCGCACTCCGGCAACCAGTTGCCGCGAGGTTCGTTCTTGGCCGTTTCCGTCGCGGTAGGTCACGGCGAGGTTGACCGCGTAGTTCCGCACGATGGCATCGTCGGCGACGCGGGTACGGAACTCGACGAACTCGGTCTCGCCCGAATTCCACTCACCAACGTAGCTCTCCGCAGCGGTGCCGCCGTTCCCGAAGGTCACCTCGGAGTCTGCTGAGGTGATAGTCACGGTGGCCTCGTGGGCATCGACAGGCCCGACGTTCTCTATCTCGACGGTGACCGTTCCGCTGTCGCCAACCGCGAGGTCGGTGTCTACGTCCTGAATCTCGAATGCGGGCCGCCGTTCCACGACGACCGTAAGGGCCCGCGTGACGTTTCTGGTCTGGTGTGTGGTTTGGACTGTCTCGCCGTCGATGGTCACCGACGAGGTGTATTCGTAGGAGAACTCGACCGGAATCTCGTAGGTTCCGGGCGGTGCCTCCTCTGCGACGCGGAGTCGAAGCGACGCCGGCTCAGAGACGCCTTCAGGAACGGTCCCGACCGGGACCTCGCCACTCACGACGGTAATCGGTCCCTTCGACTTGCCACGGAACGTCAGCGCGCGCGCCGTCTGGACGAGTGCTTCGTACTCCTCGGGACCGTCGTCCGTGACGGTTCCCGAGTTCACGACGAACACGTCGATGGTATTCTCACTCCCCGGCGTGAGCCGGTTTTCCGGTGCGATAATAGAGAGGCCGGGGCTTCCGGCGACACGAGTTTCGGCCCCGACGGTGCCAGTTGCTCCAGCAAGGACAGACAGGGCGATGAATATGGCGAGGACTCCCGCGCTCGCTCGCCGTCCGCGTCGAACCATGATTGTGCCGACCGGCGGGATAGAACCGTCGTTCAGACACGTCAAATACGCTCGTGACGCTATTAACAGCAACTCTACGCTCTCACGAAGCAGAACGTCGCACAAGGAATAGGTTCGCGGCAGACCTACGTAGGACTATGTCCGTCCCCGCCATCGACATCGACGGCCTCACCAAGTTCTACGGGGATGTCCGCGGCGTCGAGGACCTCAGCCTCTCGGTTCCCGAGGGCGAACTGTTCGGGTTTCTGGGTCCCAACGGCGCGGGAAAATCGACGACGATTCGACTTCTTCTCGGATTGCTCAAACCGACCGACGGAACCGCGAGTATCCTCGGGACCCCGGTTGACGACCGGGCGGGCTTCCTCAACGTGCTCGAACACGTCGGTCACATTCCTAGTGACCCGCAGTTCTACGACGAGGTTTCCGGGCGAAAGACGCTCGATTACTTCGCGCGCCTCTCCGGCGACACTCGGCGCGACAAACTCCTCGACCGCTTTCCGGTCCCACTCGACCGCCCGGTCCGCGCGTACTCGCGGGGGAATCGTCAGAAACTCGCCATCGTGCAGGCGTTCATGCACGAACCGCGGATGGTCATCATGGACGAACCGACCGCCGGGTTGGACCCACTCGTCCAACAGGAGTTCTACGACTTCCTCCATGAGGAGCGCAGTCGCGGCGTGACGGTGTTTTTCTCCACCCACATTCTCAGCGAAGTCCGACAGGTCTGCGATCAGGTCGCCATCATTCGGGAGGGGAAACTCGCCGCCGTCGAACACATCGACGACCTCCTCGAACGAAGCGGGAAGGTTGTCACGCTCCAGTCGACGGAGCCGATCGACCTCACGGATTTCGAATTTGACGAGACCATCGACGCCCGTCTCGAACCCGATGGGTCGCTCCGACTCGTCATCTCGGGGAACTACGACGCTCTCGTAGACGCCCTCGACGACTACCGCGTCGATGACCTCGAAGTCCGCGAGACGGCCATCGAAGACGTGTTCATGCACTTCTACGATACCGAGGAAGACAGCGAGGCGGGCGGCGACACCGCACCCGAGGAGTCTGGAGC
>NZ_JBZRPK010000340.1:0-3300 GCF_058382125.1 Haloferax sp. s1 | reverse complement strand
ACCTCACCCAAGTGGCTATCACCGGCCACACCTACGACTCGCTCACCGAGAGCGTCGTCGAGGGTCGCCTCTCGTCGGCCATCTACGGCGATGCGAAGCAGATTTACCCCCTGCGCCGCGTCGAGGTCAAGAAGTTCTCCCTCGAAGCCCGCCCCGAAGAGATCGAGGCGGAAGAGGAAGCCGCCGTCAGCGTCGACGAAGAAGACGTTGCAGTCGACGTCGACGAAGACGAAGCGTAAGCCCGTCACACCGACGGTCTGACTTCGAATTTCGATTTCGACTTTTTCTGCGACACGACTAACTTACTAACTGCTGAGAGGAGCGCACGCGTAGTGCCATTACTCGCCAGAAAGAAGTGAGTGGTTGAAACCGAGTTGGATGACTACTCCTCGACGACAATCGTACCGACCATTCCTGCCTGTTCGTGCGGGATACAGAGATACTCGTACTGGCCGGGGACCTCGAAGGTGTAGCTGTAGGTTTCTCTGCTTTTGATGAGTCCACCGAGGGAGTTCGAGTACGCGTTGCGGGCGGTTTCTTCGTCTTCGAAGCCGCCACTGGCGAAGAACTCGGCACCCTCGGGGAGGGTGCCCTCGTAGGCGGTGACCGTGTGGCCGCGCGAACTCGTGTTTCGCCACACGACTTCGTCACCGACTTCGACGGTCACGGTCGGCGGGTCGAACGCGGTGGCGGTCATTCCGACGTCGAAATCGTCACCGGACGCCAGCGAGGTCGAACAGCCGGAAAGGCTCGCAGTCACCACCGTCCCGGTCGCCGCAAGGAATCGACGCCGCGTCTGACGACCGTCTGAGGACCCATCGTCTCGCATACCCGCCCCTCGGGACGCGACCGATATATGTCGCATGGTTCGTCCGCCGAACCCGCGGGAGGCAGGAAGAACGTAAGAGCGAAAGGGCAGGTACGCAATCGCATCGGTATGAAACCCCGATTCGTCGGTCGGTTAGGCCCCGCCGACGTGGTTACTGCCGGAAATGCGGCACTCGGGTTCGTCGCTGCGGTCCTGACCGCAATTGATGTTCGCCTCGCGGCCAAGGCGATTCTCCTCGCTGCGATGGCCGACGGTCTCGACGGCGTCATCGCCCGACGCTACGGCGGGACCGACGCAGGTCCGTATCTCGACTCTCTCGCGGACGTGGCTTCGTTTGGCGTCGCCCCGGCGCTCCTTGTCGTCTCTGTCGTCCGCGAAATGTGGGGCTTCGACCGACTTCGAGTCGTCGCCGGTGTCGCCGTTGCGGCGCTGTTTGTAGCGGCGGCCGTCATTCGCTTGGCACTCTACACGGCCTACGACAGCGGGAGCGACGAGACGGTCGGCGTTCCGACGACGCTTGCGGCCACCATCCTCTCCGCCGGCGTTCTGGTCGGGTTCGTCGATCCGATGCTGCTCGTTGTTCTCTCGGCGGTCATGGCTGCGCTGATGCTCTCTGATGTGACGTACCCTGACCTCCACGCACAGGATGCGCTCGTGATGGGCGTCGTGCAAGGACTCGCTATCGTCCTCTCAGGGAATCTCGGCGAGGGATTCGCGTTTGGACTGCTGTTCTTGGCACTCGGCTATCTGTTCTTAGGGCCGCGATTCTACTGGGGCTAAGTCGCGGTTACCCGTCTAAAACGCGTTTCGAGTCGGCTTACATCCCCATGTCCGCCGCATCCTCCGGAATCGGGAGGTCGTGCGGCGAGACATCGAGAAGTTCTGCGGCGTGGTCGAGCGCCATGTCGAAACCGTAGTAGCGTTCTAACTCGTCGCCGTCGACGGTCGGTCGTACTTTCAGCATCGCATAGCCGTCGATGTTCTGTGCCACGGCGGCGGTTCGGCCCTCGCGGTCGAATTCGAGGACGCGTTCGGAATCGGTGACGTAGTACCGCGCGGTGATGCCGTCAGCAGTCGCCTCCTGCTCACTCATAGCCGTCGCTAAGAACCGGGGTGTGTCTAATGTACCGGTTCTATCGAGGACCGATTGTACGAGTCCCAGATTTAGAACGAAAGTGACGTGTCCCTCCTTCGAGGAACAGGAGGTATGTGGTTTCAGAGCGGCCGTCGGCGCGACCTCTGCGCCATCCTCTACGATGCGGGTGAACTCCGGGGACAGAAGGTAAAGACGCGATTAGAGCGCTACTACGACGTCCGCATCGACCCGCAGTCGTTCTACGCGACGCTCGACGCGCTCGTGGATGCGGGCCACCTCGAACGGCGAACCGAAGGGATACACGACGTGTACGGACTCACCGATGCAGGAGCAAGCCGGGTCGAATCGTACTACGCGTGGCTCACAGAACGCGTGGAAAATAACGAGAGACGGACGACCGACGCGGGCGACCGACCCCTCGACTGACGACGCTTACTTCTGTAACCAGTCCCCGATGGTGTTGCGGAGAATCTCGCTCGTGCCCTCATAGATTTCGTTGAGCTTTGCGTCACGGTAGTAGCGCTCGGCCGCGAAGTCCTTGGTGTAGCCGTAGCCGCCGTGAATCTGGATGCCCTCGTTGGCGACTTCGCGGCTAATCTCGCTGGCGTAGAGTTTCGCCTGTGCGGCCTCCTTGATGAACGTCTCGTCGCGAATCTTCAGGTCCGCGGCCTTGTGCATGAGAAGCTTCGCCGCCTGCACCTTCGTGTCCATGTCGGCGAGTTTGTGCTTGATTGCCTGGAAGTCGCCGATAGGCTGGTCGAACTGCTCGCGCTCGCCGGCGTACTTCACGGCGTCGTCGAGGGCCGCGCGTGCAATACCGATAGAGCGCGCCGCGATGGTGATTCGCCCACCGTTGAGCGTCTTCAGCGCTTGCACGAACCCGTCTCCCTCGTCGCCGAGAAGGCGGTCTGCAGGGATGCGCATGTCGTCGAAGCGGAGTTCGGCGGTCGGACAGCCTTTGTCGCCGAGTTTGTGCTCCGTTCCTTCGACGATGAATCCGTCGTCTTCCTCGGGCCGGACGACGAACGAGGAGATACCCTTGTTCCCTGCGTCGGGGTCGGTCTTGGCGAAGACGATGACGGTGTCAGCGACGGAGCCGTTCGAAATCCAGAGCTTGCCCCCGTTGACGACGTACTCATCGCCGTCTTTCACCGCGGTCGTCTCCATCGCGGGAACGTCACTGCCCGCGCCCGGTTCGGAGAGTGCGAACGCGCCGATGTCGGTTCCTTCGTTGACTGGCGTGAGGTACGTCTGTTTCTGGTCTTCGTTGCCGAACTCGTAGAGCATGTTGCCCGCGAGGCTCGTGTGCGCCGCGACGATGGTTCCGAGACCGCCGGAGCCGCGAGAAATCTCTTCGAGCCCGATGGCGTAGGAG
>NZ_JBZRPK010000341.1:0-3354 GCF_058382125.1 Haloferax sp. s1 | reverse complement strand
CTCTCATTGCACACGCATATCCGTGAGCGCATCTTAAGGGTTATCAAGTGCGAGACACCCGTGTCGAGGGCTTTAAACCACGCTCGCGGCGAGTATAGGTATGCGACTCGTCACCGTGGAGACGGTTACACTCATGGTCGTCGGATGGGTGCTCGCCCTCGGCGCAATCTTTCTCCGACACCGACGAGGCGAGTTCGACCGCCGAACCGGACTCAACTGGGTGCTGGTGGCGTGTTTCTCCATCGGGTGGGCGCTCTGGCAGTACGACACGCTTCCGGCGACCGCGGACACGCCCATCGGGACGCTGGCACCGTGGGTCGCGACGCTCTTAGGCTTCGTCGGCGTTGGCGTCGCCGTCTACCTCTACCGAACGCGGCCAGACGCGTCTGGCGAAACCGCATCCTCGTCCTCGGAGCAATCTTAAATCGACACGGGCCGTCAGTCCGGATATGCAAGTATTTGGGATCGTCGGCGCGGGTGCGACGACACTCTGCGAACGACTTGCCCCGCAACTGGATGGACGCGTCGCCACTATCGAATCGCTCCCGAGCGGCGCGACAGAGGCGGAAACGCCCGAATCCGTCTCGGAGACGGACGCAGTCTCGGTAGCCTACGGACTCGCACCGAACGGAAACTGGGTCGGTACCGGTGAGGGCCGCGACCTCGACGGACTTCTCGACGACCTCGCGTCGCAGTGCGACTACGCACTGCTCTCTGGATTCCCTGACGCGCGCGTTCCGACGCTCACACTTGACGGCGCAGACGCTGCAAACGTCGTCGCAGAGGCTGAAACCGCGGAAGCGGTCGATATTAACGACCTCGCGGCCGACGTAGACTCGTGCGAACCCCACATCACTCTCGAATCGCTGGTCGACCGGGTGAAAGCCGACCCGCTCGCGGACTACGCGGGTGCGATTGCGACGTTCACCGGTCGTGTTCGCGCAAAGGAGAACGAAGACGACGAGCGAACGGTCAGCCTCGAATTCGAGAAGTACGACGGTGTGGCGGAGACCGAGATGGCGACCATCTCGGAGGAACTCGAAGCACGGGACGGCGTCCACCGCGTTCTCATGCACCACCGGGTTGGTGTCATCGAAGACGGTGCCGACATCGTGTTCGTCGTCGTCCTCGCCGGCCACCGGACGGAGGCGTTCAGAACAGTCGAAGACGGCATCAATCGTTTGAAAGACGAAGTACCGATATTCAAGAAGGAAACGACAACGGAAGAGGAGTTCTGGGTGCACGACCGCTGAGTCACCCGGGAGCCGTAGATACGCTGCAGATACTGTGATAATCGTGAAAATTCAGCCATTTTGAGGAAGTTTTTGCCGCAAAAGGGGTCCGGAAAACGGCTCATTAGGGGCGGATTACCTCACATATAACCACAGATATTTGGTTCGAATAAATCCATCAGATGTGGTTTTAAAATATCTAAGCGGATAAAAAACAGTCGTAAAATGTATCGTTTGAGTCGATTCAAGCTGAAAGCGACCGAACTAATTCCAACGGTCCTGCCTTTATAACAGGTAATGGTGTCATAGGATGGAGTGAGGTGTACCAGATGAGCGCAACAGCAACCCCCTCCACCGACGCCAGCTCCAAGGAAGACCGCCTCCAGCAGTACTTGCTCGACCGTGCGAAAGACGGCGAGATGTACTTCAAGAGCAAATTCATCGCCGACGATGTCGGCCTGTCTCCCAAGGAGATTGGAGCCCTGATGGTCAAGCTTCGTGACTCCGCGACCGAGCTGACTATCGAGAAGTGGTCGTACACGAGTGCGACTACGTGGCGCGTCGAGACTGCGTAAGTAGACTGCCCTGAGCCAGCCCCGCACCCACACGGCGCACCGCCCAGACGGCCTCCGTAGAATCGCCCACGCAACGCCCACACGAGCAATTCCCCCTGACACAGCTTCGGTCAGGTCGCACAGTGCGATTTGAGTAGCCCCTCCGTACAGTCACTACACGCATCCTGAACCGCTCCGACTTTCTCAGTGTCCCACGTTCACCCCGAGCGACCGGTATCTGTCGGATGGCATCGTCACAGCTCTCAGATAGCGTCATCACGGGATTCATCGCGGGTGCGTCACGGCTCTCATCCAGATGCGTCACGGGATTTATGCCCGTGCTACGCGTATTACCAGCCAATGGAACAGTCCGAATCGGCGGGCGGTCCGCCGGTCGAGGCACTTCGTGCGGTCTTCGACGTACACGAGGTACGCTCAAATGGTGAGCAACGCATCTACTACGGTACATCACTCGTCCCCGAGCAGATGCTCGTCCGCGAAATCTGGCCGACGTTCCGTCAGGCCGGATACGACGTGCAAGCACGGGTCTCCGGCGTCGAGCAGACAGATGTCGTCGTCGTCGAGCCAATTTCAACCGGCATCGACGGTGTGCCGTGGAAGAACCTCACGCTCTTCCTCTTGACTGTCCTCTCGACGTTAATCGTCGGTGCGAGGGCGTGGTACTACGTGCCATTCGACGACATCGTCGCCAACCCGCTTTTGATTCTCCAAGCGTGGCCGTTTACCGCCGCTATCCTCGGTGTCCTCTCGGTTCACGAACTCGGACACTACGTGATGGGCCGATACCACGGCGTCAACGTCTCTCTCCCGTATCTAATCCCGTTTATCTTCCCGTTCGGGACGCTCGGCGCAATCATCCGCATGCGGGGGCAGATGCCCGACCGAAAGACGCTGTTCGACATCGGCGTTGCCGGCCCGCTTGCTGGACTTGCGGCGACAATCGTCGTCACAGCTATCGGACTCTCGCTCGACCCGTTGACGGTCCCAGCGTGGGCACTCAACAGTTCGGGCGACGTGATTATGTTCAACAATCCGCCGCTGCTCGATGCGATTGCCACCGTCCTCAACCAACCGACGGAGTATCCGGACCCCCAAACTACCGTCCACCCCGTCGTCATCGGCGGGTGGGTCGGGATGTTCTTCACCGTCCTGAATCTGCTTCCGGTCGGCCAGCTCGACGGTGGGCACATGGTTCGGGCGATGCTCGGTGAACGCCAAGAATCGGTGGCCGCGGCCGTGCCACTGGTACTGTTCGGTCTCGCGGGATACCTCCACTACGTCCGCGGGCTTGGAATCAACCAGTCCGTCGGACTCTGGTTCTTCTGGGGCCTTCTTGCGACGTTTATCGCCTACAACGGTCCTGCGGACCCGGTCGACGAGACACCGCTCGGACCGGGACGAATCGCCGTCGGGCTGTTTACGTTTGCGCTCGGAGCGGCGTGTTTCCTCCTCGTTCCAATTCAAGTGATTCCGGCCTGAGAGGAGCACCGGGTGCAAAGGTAACGCAGTACAGTCAGGGGCATCGGTCACGTGCTCAGTCGTCGCCG
>NZ_JBZRPK010000342.1:0-3361 GCF_058382125.1 Haloferax sp. s1 | reverse complement strand
GGTTCAAGATAGTGTAACCCAGTATATAAAAACTACGTCTAGGGCGCTTTGGAGATTATGCCGAATTTTGCGTTTATGGAGGTCCTAACCAAATATTACGGCAATTTGTGCCATGAATAGAACTTACTACATGTATAGTAAATGTTCGGAGGGTCGTTCGCTGGCGACCTCCGCCGATTTGCCGGTTGCCTCACTCCATCGCGTCACGCGCTTGTAACTTCCACGCGCTAACGACGGTCGGGTCGATTTGGAGTGCATCTGCCACGTGTTCCGGGTCCGCGGTGGCGAGTCGCCGGACGGAGCGGACGCCGGCCTCGGCGAGTAGCTCGGCGTTGTCCTCGTCGATTCCATCGAGCGTCGTCAGCGGCTCCGGCTTCGACCGCTCGCGCCACGCGACCTCAGCAGCAAGCGCGTCTCCGGACCCGTCAGCCGACGTATCGGCTTGTCCGCGCGGCGTCCAGTCGCCCCCTCGGTTCGGGCTGTCCCCTTTCGTTTCTGTGTTCCCGGTTGGTGTCCAGTCCTCCGACTGGGTCGGGGTTTCATCGTCTGACAACTCCGTCCCCGTGGGTGTCCAGTCGCCGTCCCGGTTCGGCCCGTTCGACGCCGCAGTCTGCCCCGTGGGCGTCCAATCACCGGACGACTCGTCTGCGTCATCGGCGGACCCCCAATCGCCGGAACTCGCGGCGACCCATTCGCGTTCGTCGTCTCCCAACCCCCGAACCTGCGAGGACCGGCGGTCCAGGTCGTCTCCCGACCCGAACGACCACGACAGCGAATGCCAGCGTCGAATCTTCGCCGCGACGCCGGAATTGACGCCGGCCTCGACGAGGTCGCGGTAGCACACTTCCCCGTCGACGATGGCTCCCGCGTCGATGTTCGACGCGGAGAGCGCGTCGGCCGTCGCTGGGCCGATGTACTTCAGGTCTTGTAGCCCGCCCGGAACGGCGTCGGGCGCGTCGTACGGACGCGGTCTGAGGAGGTGCTCTATCGCCTCGTCGGTGTCCGTGGGAAGTTCGTCAGTTTCGGCTGCGTACTCGCCGTATTCCGGCGAATACTCACCGGGCTCGATTGCGTACTCGTCAGTATCGGTTGGTTGCTCGTCAGTGTCCGTTGCATGCCCGTCGGCATCCGTCGGATGGTTGTCCGAATCGTTCAGACCCCCATCCGAATCGGTCGGACCCCCATCCGTGCCGGCCGGTTGTTCGTCTGTCTCTATCGACTGTTCGTTGGCGTCGTTTAGGTGATCCTGCACGTCCCCCATTCCCCCTTCAGCGCCGCCGCCGTTGTGTTTGCCCGTGTCATTCGCGCCAGTCACCGTTGCATATCTCCATTTCGGCCCCGAACTTGAGCGTTTCCGTGATAGTCACGAGTTTGTCACTATTTTGGACGCTTCGGCAAGTTTTACCTCGCCACCTTGCGCAGTGCTGCACATGCACGGTACGAACGACATTGACACGGTGGGCGTCGTCGGCGCTGGAACGATGGGTAACGGAATCGCGCAGGTCGCCGCGATGAGTGGCTACGACGTGATTATGCGCGACCTCAAAGACGAGTACGTCGAGAACGGTCTTTCTGCCATCGACGACAGTCTCTCGCAGTTCGTCGAGAAGGAAAAGATGACCGAGGACGAAGCCGAGGCGACGAAAAACCGCATCCTCGGAACGACCGACCTCGAAGACCTCACCAAGTGTGACCTCGTCATCGAGGCGGCCGTCGAGAACATGGACATCAAACGCGACATCTTCGCGGACCTCGACGAAATCGTCCCCGAAGGCGTCGTTCTCGCGACGAACACGAGCACCCTCTCGATTACGACTATCGCGGCCGCGACGGACCGACCCGAACTGGTCGTCGGGCTTCACTTCATGAACCCCGTCCCCATCATGAAGGGCGTCGAAGTCGTCCGCGGCGAGAAGACCGACCCCGAAGTCGTCGAGTTTGCCCACGAGTTCTCCGAAGACCTCGGCAAGGAGACGTGGGAATCCGACGACAAACCCGGGTTCGTCACCAACCGCATTCTCATGCCGTGGCTCAACGAGGGTATCCGCGCCTACGACGAAGGCGTCGCCTCGAAGGAGGATATCGACCGCGGCATGACCCTCGGTACGAACGTCCCGATGGGCCCGCTCACCCTCGCCGACCACATCGGTCTCGACATCTGTCTCGACGCCTCCGAGACGCTCTTCGAGGAACTCGGCGACCGCTACAAACCGGCGTACCTGCTCAAGCGCAAAGTCGCCGCTGGTGACCTCGGTAAGAAGACGGGCAAGGGCTTCTACGAGTACGAGTAGACGACGCGCGCCGACACGGCGGCAGTTCGACTACGACCTTTTTCGGAACTTCATCACGCCGGCCCCAACCACGCCGATGACGAGAAACAGCCCGCCCAGTCCGGTAAGCGCCACTGCTAACCCAGACACCACCTACGACTCGGCGTTGGCGACGTAAGCGAGAAGCGCCCCGGCCACAACCCCACCGACGAAGCGGACGAACTCGGGCGACGAAAATCCTCAGCGGGCATGCCCGACCATTCGCCGTGAGAGGGACGAAACTGTTGTCCCGCGGAGGGGAAGCCTATCAGTTCTGAAATTCCGCACGAACCATTTATTCGTGGCTACCCGAACGTTCCGTCAATGATTACGGTCGAGAACCTGCGAAAGACCTACGGCGACTTTCCGGCCGTCGTGGGCAGCGACTTCTCGGTCGAGTCGGGCGAGGTGTTCGGCATCGTCGGCCCAAACGGCGCGGGCAAGACGACGACGCTGAAGATGCTCGCCGGACTCGTCGAACCCACTTCCGGCACGGCGTCGGTGCTCGGGTTCGACCCCGAAGACCCCGAGATGCGCCGGAAACTCGGGTTTCTCCCCGAAGAGTCGCCGCTCTACGAGGACATGACGCCGCGGTCGTACCTCCGATTTTTCGCGGACCTGTACGACGTCCCCCGCGGCGTGGCCGACGACCGGACCGGGGCGGTACTCGACCGTCTCGACCTCGAATACCGCGACAGACGCCTCGGCGACATGTCGAAGGGAATGAAGCGGAAGGTCGCAATCGCTCGCTCCCTCGTCAACGACCCGGACTTGCTCATCTACGACGAACCCGCGAGCGGTCTCGACCCGCTGACGACGAACGTCGTCCTCGATTTCGTACAGGACCCCCGCGACGAAGACAAGACCGTCGTCTTCAGCGCTCACAACCTGTTTCACGTCGAATCCATCTGCGACCGCGTGGTCATCATGAACCGCGGCGAGATAATCGCCCGCGGAACGATTCCCGAGATTCGTGAGAAACACGGCGAGACGACCTACCGCGTCTACACGACGGTTTCACTTCCCGAGACTGAGACGGAAGCCGGTCCCTG
>NZ_JBZRPK010000343.1:0-3370 GCF_058382125.1 Haloferax sp. s1 | reverse complement strand
AAGGAAACAGTGTGCGCGCGGGGGTGTCCCGCTCCCCCTGCGCCGGGGGCCGGGGCTTTTTCCGCCCGCTGGTGCGTAGCGAGAATGCGGACGAGCCGCACACGTTCCCGCCGTTGGGCGAGCTTCGTCGGTTGTTTTAAACTGACGGAGGCGTGTACCGTCCTTCCTACGTCGAGAGGTCGTCGCGGATGGCGTCTGCCGCCTCCTTGCCGCTCCGCATCGCGCCCTGAATCGACGACCATGCGGTGTAGTCGCCGGCGAGGTAGGTTCGACCGGGCGCGTCCCGATGGTCCGGAAGCGAATCGTGAATTTCCGGCGGTTGGGCGAACTGTGCGAAGGAGATGTAATCAGTGTGCAGCAGTTCGAGGTCGTCGAAGTAGCGCTCCGAATACCACGCTTCCAGTGTCCGGCGCGTCTTCTCGAAGAGTTCTTCTTCGGACTCGTCCTGCGCGGCAGCCCCGAGGAACGTCGCGTTCAGCAGTTCCTTTCCCGGCGGGGCGTACTCCGGCGCGACAGTCGAAAGCGGGACGACTGTATTGGGGTCTGGATTGGGGGCGTTGAGCATGATTCGCTTGCCCGCATCGAGACCGCTTCCGGTCGGGAGCGTGTAGTACTGGGTGACACAGCTGCGTGCGTCGGTCGGAATCGACCCTACGCCCGTCAGGCGGCGCGCCTCTTTGGGATCGGTCGCGACGACGACCGCGTCGGCTTCGACTGACTCGTCGTCTGTCGCGACGACCGCGCCGTCGGCGTCGCTCTGGACCGACTCGACGCGTTCGCCGAGTCGAATGGTTGCGCCTTCGTCGCGGGCGGTCGCTGCGAGTTGCTCGGGAATCGCCTGCATCCCGTCGGCCGGAACTGCGGCGCGCCCGGTAGCGAGCATCTTGAAGGTGTATTCGAACACCCGCTTCGAGGTAGAGAGCGACCGGTCGAGTGTGATGCCGCCGTAGAAGGGAGCGACAAAGTGCTCGATGAAGTCCTCGGAGAAGCCCCAATCGCGGAGGTACGCGCGGATGCTCTGGTCCGGCGAGTCGAATATCTCCCCTTCGTCGCGCGTGCTCACGTCTTGTCTGAGTGCCAACGTTCGAAGTTTGTCGCTCGTCGTCACCTCCGGATTTCGGAGAGAGTCGAACAGGCCGTCGATGTCGCGTAGGGGGTCGGAGAGGACCGACCGGCGACTCGGCCGACAGATGGTGGCTCCGGGGGCGAGTGGCCGGAGGTCGAGGGCGTCAAAGTCGAGTTCTCGCCGGACTGCGGGGTAGCCGGTTAGGAGGACCTGAAACCCGCGGTCGAGCGTAAACCCGTCTTTCGTCCGGGTTCTCACCCGTCCGCCAACGTCGTCGCGTCGTTCGATGACGGTCACGTCGGCCCCATCGACAGCGAGGTGTCGTGCGGCGACGAGGCCCGCGAGTCCCGCGCCGACGACCACGATGTGGCTATCATCCATATCCCGTTCCTTGGACGGACGACACAAAGCCCCTGCGGGTGGCGGCCATCGCCCGACGGGAAGGGCTTAGTTCCTCCCCTCGAAAGGGTCGCCTATGCGAACTTCCGACACGTTCTCAGGGCTGGTGTGTACGGAAACCGGCGACGAATACGACGCCGCCGCGACCGGGCCGAGTGATGCGGACGCGCCGCTCGACCCCACGTACGACCTCGACGCAGTCGAGTGGGACGCCGAGACGCTCGCAGAGCGCCCCTTCGATACGATGTGGCGCTACCGCGAACTACTCCCCTTTTCCGACCCGGTGACGGCGAACGAGGGCGCGACGCCGCTCGTGGCGGCCACGGCGCTCGGTGACGAAACGGGCGTCGGCACACTCCTCATCAAAGACGAGGGCCGAAACCCAACCGGCACGTTTCTCGACCGTGGCTTCTCGCTCGCGCTTACCGCTGCGCGCGAGGCCGACGCCGAGGTCGTCGCGCACGCTTCGCCCGGCAACGGCGCGCAGTCGGCGGCGTCCTACGCGGGTCTCATCGATGTTCGCTCGTACGGGTTCGTCCCATCGCGGACGCCCTTCCCGAACAAAGCGATGGTGAACGTCCACGGCGGCCAGATGAAGGTCGTCGGCGGGCGCTATCCCGCGGCGCTCTCCGCACTTCACGAAAAGCTCAAAAGCGACTGGTTCACGCTTCAGGAGTTCGACAATCCGTACCGTCACGAGGGTGCGAAAACCATCGCCTACGAGGTTGCCGAGCGACTCGATTGGTCGCTCCCGGACTGGGTGGTCGTCCCCGCCGCCACCGGCGAACTCATCTACGGCGTCTACAAGGGCTTCCGGGACCTCGCCGAGTTAGGTCTCGTCGACGACGTCCCCAGACTCGTGGCCGCCCAGTCTATCGGATGTGCACCTATCGCCACCGCGTGGGAGGCCGACAACGACGACCACGAAGCGTGGAACCACCCCGACACTATCGTCGGCGAACTGGAGATTCCCGACCCCGCTGGCGGGTCGCTCGCGCTCCGTGCCCTGCGCGAATCGGACGGCCTCGCTGTCTCCGTCAGCGACGACGACGCCCTCGAATCGGCGGTCACCGCCGCGCAAACTGCGGGCGTCGAAGTCGGTCCGGCCGGTGGCGTCGCCCTCGCCGCCATCTGGGACCTCGCGGACGAGTTCGATGCAGACGAGACGGTCGTCGCCGTCAACACCGAATCCGGGACGAAAAACGCCGATATCCTCCGTAGTCACCTGATGGGTCAAGGAATCTAGGCGGAATCCGCGGCACAGCGGTTCTGTCCTACCGGACAATCGGCGTCTCGATTCGCGATTGACGGTGTCACAGTTTCGTGATAGTCCGCGTCTCGAACTCCGATGCGCTCCACCAGATATTTGGTTTAGACACGTCTAATTCGGGGTATGTTGAGCGACGTGATGGAGGACTATCTGAAGGCTATTTACACACTCCAATTGGAACGCGGGCCGCCTGTTTCAACTTCTGACATCGCGGAATACCTCGGAAAGACGCCGCCGACGGTGACGAGCATGGTCGGCAAACTCGAAGACCGCGGACTTCTCGACCGCGAGAAGTACAAGGGCGTCGAACTGACCGGCGAGGGACAAACCGTCGCGCTCGAAGTGCTTCGACACCACCGCCTGCTCGAGGCGTATCTCACCGAACATCTCGACTACTCGTGGAGCGAGGTCCACGACGAGGCCGACGCGCTCGAACACCACATCAGCGAGGAGTTTGAACGACGTGTCGCCGCCGCGCTCGGCGAACCCAAGGTCGACCAGCACCGCGACCCCATCCCAAGCGCCGACCTCACGCCACCGGAATCGTCGGGGATGACGGCGCTCGTGGACCACGAAGTCGGCGACCAACCAGCCGTCTGTCGCGTTAGCGACCGCGACCCCGAGGAGTTCGAGGA
>NZ_JBZRPK010000344.1:0-3380 GCF_058382125.1 Haloferax sp. s1 | reverse complement strand
GCACGAGGCGGCGTACGAGCACACCGGACTCGACGCGCGATACGTCACCTTCGAACCGGAACCGTCGGCCATCGAGGCGGCAGTTGATGGCGCAGACGCGCTCGGCATCGCTGGGCTCAACGTCACGATTCCCTTCAAACAGGACGTGCTCGACCTCGTCGACCCCGACCCGCTCGCCGCGCGAATCGGCGCAGTCAACACCATCGACTTCGAGGATGGCGACCCCAAAGGCTACAACACGGACGCGGCAGGCGTCACGCGGGCATTCGAGCGACACGATATCTCCCTCGACGGAGCAAATGCCGTCGTAGTCGGTGCTGGCGGAGCAGGCCGGGCCGCCGCATTCGCCCTCGCAGACGCCGGTGCATCGGTCCACATTGCGAACAGAACCGCCGAAACAGCGGGCGAACTGGCCGATGTTGTCCCGGGCGCGACGGGTGGCGGACTGGATACACTCGACCGGATTCAGGACGCGTCGGTTCTCGTCAACGCGACGAGCGTGGGGATGGAAGCACCCGACGAGACGCCCGTTCCGGCCACGCATCTCCATGGCGACCTTGCCGTCCTCGATGCGGTGTACGCCCCGCTCGAAACTCGTCTCCTTCGCGAGGCGGCCGACGCGGGCGCGGTCACCATCGACGGGGCGTGGATGCTCCTCTTGCAAGGGGTCGAAGCATTCGAATTATGGACCGGACTCGATGCACCAATCGAGGAGATGAATACGACGCTTCGAACTCGCCTCGAGAGGCACTGAGGCCGCTGGTTTTTAAATAACGGAATCACATAGGAGAAGGCAACATGGGCTTGCTTGACACTATCTTGTCACTCTGGAAATCCATCTTTGGTGGCGACTCGTCGTCCACCTCGGAGGAGAGACGTGACGAAACAGCGACCGTTACGGTCGAACGCGACACGCGAGCGGAGCGCGAAGAGCCGAGCGTCGAGACTGAAGCGGCCGTCAAGGAACCGGTCGAGGAGACGAAAGCGGAAGCGGAAGCAGCGGAAGCGGAGGAAGAGAAAGCGGAAGCGGAAACAGAAGCAGAAGAGCCGACGCCCGAGGAGACGGCCGACGAGCTAGAGGAGACCGCCGAGGCTATCGAAGAAGCGGAGCCGGAGGCAGTCGAAGAGACAGAGGAAGAAGCAGCCGAGACCGTCGAAGAGGAACCAGAAGCTGCCGCCGAGAAAGAGCCTGAGGGAGGTGTCGAAGAAGACATCGGCGAGGCGGCAGAGAGCGAGTCACGGGCGGAAGCTGAAGAGACCAAAGCAGAACCCGAAGAAACCGAGCCGGAAGCCGAGGAAGCGGAAGACGTCGAGTCCGAAGCAGAGACCGAGGAAGTCGAGCCTGCGGCCGAAGCGGTCGAGCCAGAACCCGAGGAACCAGCCGAGGAATCCCCCTCTGTCGACACGATTCGCGGTATTGGTCCCGCATACGCAGACCGTCTCTCTGACATCGGTATCGAGACTGTTGCAGACCTCGTTGGAGCCGACGCTGAAGAAGTCGGCGACGATATCAACGTGTCGCCGAAGCGCGTCCAGCGCTGGATTGACCGCGCCGCCGAATAACCACTCCATCACTAAGCTGGCAGCTCTCCAGTTTCTGAGACTACATTTCTTCCGGCCCCGGGCGCTCTCTTCTCGCGGTTCCCAGCATTGACGACACAGACGAGACACGTCGCGAAACCGTTTACCCGACGCACCGACAGGTGCGAGTAATGACCGCACCGACCGTCGTCACCGACCGCGACGACTTTCGCGCGACCGCCGAGGCTGCACCCGACGGTGCGCGCGTTCCCGTCGAAGTTCGGGTTCCCGTCTCGGACCCCTTCGACGCCTATCGGCGCACGCGGCAGGGTTCTGGCGGCTTCTTTTACGAGACGACTGGCGGCCAACCCGGCTGGGGGGCGTTCGGTATCGACCCCGTCGAACGCCTCACAGTCAGTAACTCGGCTGTCAGCGAGACCGAGACAGCACCCACGCTCGCCGCGCTCGAAGGACTCGTGGACTCGCAAACGCTCGCCCGCGGTGGCTGCGACGTTCCGTACCCCTGCGGCCTGTTCGGGTGGCTCTCCTACGACGTCGCCCGCGAACTCGAATCGCTGCCCGAGCACACGACCGACGACAGGGGACTCCCGCACCTGCAACTCGGCGTGTACGACCTCGTCGCATCGTGGGACGAACCGCGAACGGGTGACGGGACGGAACTCCGAATTACGTGCTGTCCGGAAGTCGGCGACGATGTCGACCTCGATGTGACCTACGACGAAGCACGCGAGCGGGCAACCGAACTCGCTACCGAAGCAGTCGAAGGTTCCCCCGAACCGGTCGAGTCCCCCGTCGAATCCGACAAGGCACAATTCGAGAGCGCCTGTGGTCGAGAGGCGTTCGCCGACCGCGTCCGAGCAGCGAAACAGTACATCCGCGATGGCGACACGTTTCAGGCGAACCTCTCGCAGCGACTCGTCGCACCCGCCGCAGTCCACCCGGTCGATGCCTACGCCGCACTCCGGCAGGTCAACCCCGCGCCGTACTCCGGTCTTCTCGAACTCCCCGGCGTCGACCTCGTAAGCGCGAGTCCCGAACTCCTCCTCCGCGTCGATGGCGACCGACTCGCCACGGAGCCAATCGCCGGGACACGACCGCGAGGCGAGACTCCCGAAGAAGACGAGGCGCTGGAAGTCGACTTGACGACGGACGAAAAAGAGCGGGCAGAACACGCGATGCTCGTCGACCTCGAACGGAACGACCTCGGGAAGGTCTCCGAGTACGGGTCGGTCGAAGTGACCGAATACCGCCG
Source organism: Haloferax sp. s1 (assembly GCF_058382125.1). Classification (NCBI taxonomy): domain Archaea; kingdom Methanobacteriati; phylum Methanobacteriota; class Halobacteria; order Halobacteriales; family Haloferacaceae; genus Haloferax; species Haloferax sp. s1. The sequence goes on along the minus strand of NZ_JBZRPK010000344.1, from coordinate 586 downwards.
CGTCGACCGCTATTCCGAGGTTATGCATCTCGTGTCGCTGGTCGAAGGAACGCGACGTTCGGGGACGACACTCGCCGACGCCATCGCGGCGGTCTTCCCCGGTGGAACCATCACCGGCGCGCCGAAGCCCCGGACGATGGAGATTATCGACGAACTCGAATCGACCCGCCGCGGCCCCTACACCGGGAGCATGTTCGCCATCGGATTCGACGACCGGGCGGTGCTGAACATCATCATCCGGACGCTGGTGCGTTTCCGCGACGAGTACCACCTCCGCGTCGGTGCGGGCATCGTCCACGATTCCGACCCCGAGCGCGAGTACGACGAGACGCTGGCGAAAGCCCGTGCCCTCGTCACCGCTATCAACGAGGCACTCGGCGACTGTGCAAAGATGACTGTGGGAGTGGAAGCCGACCAATCAGTGGAGACTGACCAATGACCCGCATCCTCGTCATCGACAACTACGACTCGTTCGCCTACAATCTCGTGCAGTACGTGGGCGAGTTCGCCGACGACGTGGTCGTCTACCGCAACGACGCGCTTTCGACCGATAATATCCGTGACATCGACCCGGATGGCATCATCG
>NZ_JBZRPK010000345.1:0-3394 GCF_058382125.1 Haloferax sp. s1 | reverse complement strand
CGATGGTCGTCTACGGCGAAGCACAGCGCCGTGGACGGTTCCTTCTCCGACGGAACCAACACGAGCATCTTCTCGAAGAAGGTGGCGTCTATCTCTTCGCTGTCTGTGCGCCGACTCCTGCACGTGACATGATTCACTCGCTCAATACCACACAATTCGACAGTCTCCGAAAGCCGCATCCGCGCCGGCGCTTCCGAGAGACGCTGTAGCGCGTCAAGTTAAAAGACCAGAGAGTCGTATTGAATAGCGAACTGCTAACCCAGCGTGAAACCGACACGTCGTTCAAGTCATCGTCTTCGATTCCTTCCGACTGGTTAGTTTCTCGGTCGTAAGCCGGTAGAATCCAAACGGCACATCTCGCGAAGGAACACCGAATATATCGACGAGTGGGATATGAACTCTCTCGAGTCCCTGAAGGCTTTCGGTGGCAATGGACTCCTCGGAGACTTCTTCCAGCCGTCCGCTGGCAACGACGCTCCGCCACTCGTCATCCTCGTGGCTGTAGGTCACAAACGTAACAGCACGGTCAATGACGTCACTCTTGTTTCCTCCGAGGGCGAGGCGGAAGTAAAAGGTCGATTCGGTCGCGTCATACCCGTACGAAACAGGGACCGAGTGGGGAGCGTCGTCGTCCGGCGTTGAGAACGAGATGACGCCCGTGCCGCCGTTGCCGAGGAATTCGTCCCGCTCATCCTCGTCCATCTCGATTGGGGTAGTATCAGTCATCATCTATTGTTCGAGATGAATTGAGTAAAGAATTCGGCCGCAAACGTATCACTCCATTCGGAACTCGAAGGCGACCCCTACAACCGTCACTGGGTAAGTGCCTTCTATTCAGCACCACGCGTTCTCCGACACAAAATAGAGGCCGGTCTTCTGCGCCCCATCCTGTTCTCACGCTCGCTATGGGTCGCAGGATTCCCATCGAGTCGGCACGGCCGCTGTTCTATCACCGCTTGCTTGGACAGGCAGTTCTTGCTTCAACCTAACTAGGGTGGTCCAATTACTTTACAATTCTATCCGAATAGCAGAGTCGAGACACTGTCTCACGGTTTTACTGAACAGCTGAGACAGTTTTCTGACATTTACCACGGCCTGTGACGGTCGTGGCTGCTGTCGAACGGTAATCGTGCTTCTGAATGGTGCGGACTCTCCGTTTACGACCCTACACGTCGGGACAGGCTACCTGCAACGTCATCTTCCGAGAGTCGATACCGCAGATACGCACTGGTAACACCGTACAACAGGAAACCTATCACGAACATTCCACCTCCGACAGAGAACGAACTGAATCCCGAAACCGCATCGAGTTCTCCGGCCGCGCCCACGGAGAGTGCTGTGAGACCCACGGCAACAGCTATGACGAGACCGCTTGAACTCGGCGGGTCATCGCTCAGGAGACGGCGGCCGCACCAGTACGCAACGGCGAGTGCAGCAATCCCCGCGAGCACCACTGCAACAGTCGACAGCGACGATACGACGGCCCCAGCGAAGACGGCGAGGATGCCGCCGATGGAGATACCCTTGGCGAACACCCCAACCGCGACGGCGCGATTGGAACTCGTATCGAGCGATGTCTCGGACGGTTTCGTCTCTACCTCGTTGCGGTGTGACCTATCGTCCGGGTTGTGCGTGACCCGCTGGCCGACGTGAATGTACCGACCGCTGTCCTCGTCTTCCGGGGTGCTCCAGTCGGTGGTTTCGACGACATCCGTTCCGGGAATTTCGATGTCGACGTTCTCGAACTTGACCGGGAGTCCGGCGGCAATTTCGAACGTCGGGTGGTCTTGAAGCTGAAAGTGCAGGTGTGGTTCTGAGGAGTTCCCGGTGTGACCACACCGACCAATCTGTTCGCCCTGCTTGACGTGGTCACCTGGTTCGACCTCGATGCTCCCCGGAACGAGGTGGACGAGATTGCTGTATTCTCCTTCTGCGTGGCGAATCGTGACGTGGTTTCCGATGATACTGCGCTTGAACGGGTGGGAGAATCCGCCGCCTCGCGACAGTTCGGGGTCGCTATCACCGACGCTGACAACGGTACCGTCGGCGGGTGCAACAACCGGTTGGTCGTAGCAGTAGTAGTTGGCCGTGTTCGTGTCCGTTCCTTCGGGGTGCGTTCGTCCGTCCTCGTCCGTAATCACGAAATCGTAGGCGTACCGCTGGGTGGCCGGAAACCACGAGTGCGAGTATTTTTTGATTGGGCTTCCGTTGATGACCGTCCACGTTCCCTCGACGGGAAGCCGGTACGAAACCGACTGTTCGTAGCTCTCTGGGTCCGGAAGAGAGCCGCGATTACGAACGATAGCGACGATACTCCCCAGTAATTGCATCATGTCTTGACAGAGCGCGAGTGGATTGAAAAATGAAAGCAGGAGTCCGACGAAAAATGCGAGGTACGTGGTTAGGCTGTCGTCCATCGACAGCCAGTCACGCGGGCCTGGACTGTCCTTTTCGTACCCGAGTGCGTTCCGAATCGCGCCGAATAGCATTGCAGCAATCGGCCAAAAAGCGAATAGCCAGAAGAACTTGAAGAGTTTGAGAATTTCTAGCTGACTAAACGCGTCTCCGAGGAACCCGAGAAATCCCAACATCACCAACGACAACGGGCTAATCGACTCGATGCGTTCACGGATGCGCGAAACGCGAGAGCGTGACGCAGAACCGCGTCGTGTTTCTGACATTGAATGACTGGTGGCCACCGTGGAAGTTATTGGTTCTGTGAACCGAAATTCACAAGAACGATTCACACAGCAGCATCTATCACAATGTTGAGTACTTCGCTCACAGATACACGACCATGACTGGTCACGATTGGGAGGAGAACGTCCCCGAGGAAGCATTCTCGATTTTGGGTCACGAGGTGCGACTCGACATCTTGCGGGCGTTCTTCGACACCTACGAACCGTTGGACCCGGACTCACTTTCTGAAGTGAAAGACAAACGCCATCTGTCGTACTCGGAACTGATGGCGGCGGTCGACATGCAGGACAGCGGGAAGTTCAACTATCACTTAGAGAAGCTTCGCGGCGTCTACGTGGAGAACGTCGGCGACAAGTACGCCCCGACAGCCGGTGCCGTCGCGATCTACCGAGCCGTCGTCGCGAATCGGCCGACAGAGCAACTACCTAGTGATTTCGACATCGAAGCGCCGTGTCCGAATTGCGAGTCGAAGTTACGCGGCCAGTACGAACAGGAGTACCTCACCATCGACTGTCCGGAGTGTGACGTATTCTGGGGGTTGACGTACGCGTTCCCGAAGAACGGGATCGTCGCCCAACAAGACGAAGACATTTCTCAGCCGCTCTACGACCGGGCTATGTATCACGTCGGACTGGCGCGGACGGGACAGTGCCCGTCGTGTGCAGGCGCGATATCGTCTCGCATACCGCAGGAC
>NZ_JBZRPK010000346.1:0-3416 GCF_058382125.1 Haloferax sp. s1 | reverse complement strand
TTCTTCGACGATTGGTGTTGGTTGTAACCACGCCTCGGGATAGTTTTTCCTTCTTTTATAGTAGCGGGCGAGTGTTGGATTAGGTTTTGAAGAGACGCCCGAGGTGGCGTTTGCTCCCCTGAAACAGCTCGTCTGACACCGATTCAACCCGCCGATACTCGACAGCATCCTGCACGTCTCCTACTCGGATATTGAATTTCTCGAAGAGCCATGTATCGCTATCATCTGATGAGCCAGCACTGAAGAGGATCTTGTCGAGGTGCCGGCCAACCTGGCGGTGAAGGTTCCGAATCTCGTCGAGTCCGGCTTCTATCTCCATAGCCAGCTCTTTGAAGATCTCGACATCGTAGATCTCGCCCAGTGCTTTGATCACCTGATAGTCACGCGGACCTATTGCTTCCTTGGTGATCCAAGTTCGAACTGAGTGGTAGGTTCGGCTCGCTTCCGGAACCTCGTTCTTATCGGCGTAGGATTGCAGAGTAGAAGCCATATCATTGTACGAAAGGTCTTTTTCTGACACAATCCGTTCAAGATTGGTCCGCCAGTATTCCAGCATCTTACTATACTTCTTGAACTCTGGTACTTCGGATCGAATCTTCTCGACGATGTGCTCGAAGATATCGCGACGAGTCTCCTGCTCTGTTATGAGCACCACATCACCGGTCTCGAGAGCATTTGCAGCTTTCCGTTGCCGGCGCTTCTTCCCGGTTCGCTGTTCGTCGTAAACCCATAGGAGCCAGCTTGGATCTTCATAGATATGTGAATCGCCAGACAGCGTGATCTTGACCGCTCCGACGGTCCCGTCCTCAGACGACTCCTCGAGCTCACGGCCTTCATTGACAGACTCCTGTTCGGAACCATCATCGAAGTACTCCGCTGCATTTTGCAGTGCATCGGGATCAGGCGAAAATGAATCTGGATCGAGTTCTGTGTCGTTCTCAACAGCCGAGTCGCTGACGCCAACACTTGTGGTCCGATTACCCCCAACACCTTGCTTTCGGGTCTTAGGGACCTCACCTTCGTTGTCTTCTTGCTGCTCGCTGTCGGCGGTTGATCCCGGGGAATCATCTTGAGAAATCGGAACTGGTTCGTGACCCTCAGCCGGAAGATCGAGATAGGTCGAAAGCCCACTGTAGTCCACGTCGAGATGTTCCGCCGTGTGTCGAAGTGCGCCCGGACCGCAACGATGGTCAGTTATTCGTTGCAGTTCTTCGAGCCAGTACTGAAGGCGGTCAGTTTCCCATTCATACGCGAGGTATGTCTGACTGGGCGCAACACCGGACATCACAGCTGGTCGGTGACTCTTCGAGGGAACACCAGGGAAGAGAAGCCGGTCTCCCATCGGAATTGTATGGGTGTTATACAGCGAGTGGAACTCGATGCCTGCCTCATCAAGTTCACTTCCGCGAATACCTGCCTGTTCGGAGATGAATGAACGGAGTAGCGATGTCTGTCTGTTAGTTGCAGTCAGGACGACCAGTGATTCGTCACTGTCGACAGCCGTTCTGAGTTCGCTTACAATCTCGTCTGCCTTGGGGTTCCGCTGAACAAGCTGTGACCGCATCCGAGACAGAGAATCGCAGGCGTCTTCGAGCATATTTCCAGCACCAGTGACGTCGCTCTCGAGCGCTGCATAGTTTTTCCGGACGTTATCGATCATCTGATCTAGCGCTGAGCCTGCACCCCAGCCGCTCTCAAATGCCATAACGTCATCATGGAACTCAACTGACGTCGGAAGTGTACTCAGATACGAGTGGGTGAAGTAGAGGTCACGCATCGCGTGGCTAACCGAGCGGGGGAACGAATCTCGACGATGGCGCACATAGCTAGCTACTTTCTGGATTTTATTGTAGGCATCAGTAGCTGCAGGCCTGAGATCTCCGTAGGTGAGCTCAGTAATATCACGGTCGATACCATTCGTGATGTTTCGCAAAACCGGAATAGAAACTTCGAATGGGGAGGTCAGATCTCGGGTGTCGGCTGTTATTGATCGGGGATCAAACGACGAGCGTCGAGCCTCGATATCGAGTAACCCGGTACCGGCTTTCTGAAGGGTCGACGGGCTGTAGCCCCAGAACAGTGTCTGCTCATCTGGTGACAGCTCAGTATTCTGTTCCTCGAGCTGCTCAAGATGCCTGTGGCAGGGTGAATCGAAGATATACAGGAGCGGTATACCCCGTGCTTCCGCGTGCTCTTGATATTGTTCGATAACGGAAAAATCATCAAGCAACTTCGTCGTCAGGTCAAGAACAATCCCAGAAAGCGGGAGTTGCCCTTTACTGGGGAAATCACTGGCAATCTTTCTGCCCAACGTGGTGTGAACGACCGAGACACCTCTGTAATCTCCCTTCCAGTTACGTGGTTTGTGATGGGAGATGTGGGAAAGGCTTCGGCCATCACCAGTCTTCACAAGCGGTGCCGTGAAGTCCGCGAGCGATTCGATAGGAGAATTGGGCAGCGACTCACCGATGCCAACATCGAAATACTGTTCACGAATACCGGCACCGGACCGGTTGCTGACGAAAAGCGTCGGGGGGGCGTTGTAGCTCTGATAGCCCACCGCCAGAAGGACCGGTAACTGAAGATATGTCGGCGCGGACGGATAAATGAGTGCAAGGTCACGGTTCTTTTTGAGAGCCATTCCTGCTGTGGCTACATACGACCGATCAAGTCGCGTCAATCCCACCTGTTTGGTTCCGTAGTGAATCCTCCCCATTTCGTCGGTAACGAGCACGGGGGCCGCGCTATCATCAATCTCAATCAAATCTCCGCCCCCTGTAGAGTCGCCTGCCGCCATAGTGTCCCAATATAGATAACAACATCTAAATGATATAAAAGTGGAGGGTCAGTACACAACTCCAAGAATAGCAGGGACCAACAACTCAAGGCAATTCCACCAGAGAGTATCAATCAAGAAATGAACTACTGGAGGTACCTCTGCAATGCTGGCACCCGGCCAGAATATCTGCGACGGCAGCTTGTCGGGGGGAGTCGATACCGGTCGGTGGCTCCAAGAGATACCATTCTACTCTACGATTATAGCAACAACGAGGTCTATGGACCGATGACAGCCATAACCGGCTGTGAAAAGAATATCGTAGCGAGTGCGTGGGGAGGCCAGTATCCGTATCAGGTCCGCGTAAATTGGGACAATCTCTACCGTATCTCCTCAAGCCGAGCGCCGCGAATCGAAACCAGCGAGTCACTGCCCCATCACAAGTTCGAGTACATCGTTGAGTTGCTTCGGGAGGAAGGAGACAGACTCATACTTCCCGAGTGGGGGTCGCAAGCGGCAGCCTTCGCAGATGAAGCTGTTGCCGAACCAGATGAGGCACAAATTGCCAACGCCCTCGAAGAACTCGAGTCCCAACTTGAGGCAGAGCCGCCGGACACCATGCCAGTCGAACATACAACGG
>NZ_JBZRPK010000347.1:0-3419 GCF_058382125.1 Haloferax sp. s1 | reverse complement strand
TCAACACCTTCACCATCATTTTGAAGTTCGATGTCATCGGTCTGACCTAAAATGTCTTCACCTTCGCTTTGCACGTGTATCCCGCCGCTGCCGTCGAACTCGATGTCGAGTCTACCGTCGTTCTCGAAGTCGATGTCGTCGGTCTCAACGTCGACCTCGTCACCGTGCTTCTCGGCCTCGAAGTCGTCGAACTCGACGTCGAGGTCGTCACCATCGGATTCGAAGTCCAGGTCGTCTGCATCGCTCTCGACCTCGAGCGCGTCGTCGTCCTGTTCGATTTCGTGGTCGTCGAACTCGATGTCGAAGAGGTCGTTTGCCTCGTCGGCCTCGAAGTCGAGGTCGTCTTCATCGTCCTCGACTTCGACCACGTTGTCGTCCTTCTCGATTTCGTGGTCGTCAGTCTCGATGTCGACCTCGTCCCCGCCGTCGTGACTCTCGAAATCGAGGTCCTCGTCGTCATCTTCGACTTCAAGGTCGTCGCCGTGCTGTTCGATTTCGTGGTCCTCGACTTCGATGTCGACCTCGTCGTCTCCATCGGACTCGAAGTCGAGGTCTTCGTCGTCGTCTTCGATTTCGACGTCGTTGCCGTCTTGTTCGATCTCGCTATCCTCCGTGTCGATGTCAATCTCGTCGCTCTCGTGATTGGCGGCTACCGACGTAGCAAAACCGGCAGTAACCAAGCTGAGCGAGAGGAAGACGATCAGTACAAATCGGAATTTGTGTTTCATCAGATATCATCTCGTCGTCTATCACCCCACGGTTAGGATAGAATCGCTCGCGTCCATCGCGGGATGGAGTCGCCCCGCATCCATCACAGGATAGAGTCACCTCGAGTCCACCCAGACTGTGGGCAGGTAATCAATTGCAGTGCGTACAGATAAAGATAAAATAACTGATTGGTCACTATCTGTAAATATCGCTACAGAGTGAGTCTGAGGGGAGAGAGTAACGCGCGAGACGGTTACTCACCGTCTGGGAACTACGAACTACCTCACCGTCTGGGTACCATGAACTACCCGTGAGAACAGACCGGATTGGTGTACGGTTGCGTTCGGAGACCACCCCTGTGAGAAACGCGCGCACTCTGGCCGCAGCGTACAAGCCCAGTAGTTCAACGCCCGCGTCAGTGTGGGCAGGGGTACTCGCCGGGATTGCTTCGCTCCTATCGAGCCTAACACACATTAGTGTGCGCGTTGTTAACACTAGTATAATGCCCGAAATCACCATCTCAGAAGAACTCTACAGACAACTACAGGCCGAATCTAGCGGTGGGGATATCGAAACGTCGTTGTGGAGAATGGTCGCAGTGTACCGACGGTTGAACCATCCAGAAGCAGATAGCGAGTGAACTTGCCCGGTGGTACGTGGAGAGACCGTTGGTCTCTTGCCCCCTTGGAGAGGACCTCTTCAGTGACCCCAAGACACTCACTTCTACCGCTGTAGATGCCACGGCACCTGCCGTGGCGGATAGTGTGCGGGTATCGAGCGTCGATTAAACTCAAGACCTTTACCCCATCGTGGCATATACTAACACAGTGAGTCGCTATGTGCCATCACGGGTATCGGTTCACTGAAAACGAACAAGAGTTGGAGGAACACCTTGTGGACGTTCCGGAAACGGAATCCGAAGAAGAGCGCCCAGAAGAGGTGTATCACCTTCCACTAGACGACTAAGCTGTCCAGTGGAGTTCACCAGATAGCTGTGTATTTTCACACCACCGTTAGCCGACTCGTCGCCCCAGTGTAGACCAAGGAGCGGCCGGCCGCAAATGTCCGCAAGTGGCTCTGTTGGAATCCTATTTGGTCAATATTTTCCCGCTGAAATAGCCGTTAGGTAGGTGTGCGACTCTCACAAGGACAAGGAGTGAGTCCAAGGTCATCGGGTCGGCCAGCAAAGGCATCTCAGGCAGTTCGTGTCAAAAAGAACTTAATAGCACATCCGCTCGCTAGTCATAGAGATGAGGGATCTAGAAGAAGATCAAGAGATTGAACGAGCTATTCAATATCTGGTGCATTCGTTCGAAGCCTCAGGAGATAACCCGAAACCGGTGATCCTCCACAGTATAAGAGTGGGAATGAATCTTTACGACAGAGGTTATGAAAAGCACATCGTCATCTCTGGTCTTCTCCACGATCTGTTAGAAGATACAGATGTAACTTCCGATGAGATTCATTCGAAGTTCGGGAAAGACGTTGCAAATATCGTGGAAGCCACTAGTTTCGACGAGAATATCGACGACTATCTCGAAAGACACTACGATATTTATAAAAGGTGCTTTGGGCTGGGAAGAAACGCGGTAGCTGTTAAAGCTGCGGATATTTTAGATAACAGTGATTACTACGGCTTAGGAGATTCGGAAGAACTGGAAAAGAACCAGATCAAAAAGGTGGAGTATTTCATTGACAAATCAGAACCATATATCGGGGACGAAGACATATTTCAGGAACTCAATGACAAGTTCCCTATTGTGAAGGAACGCATTGAAAGCTGATGTCGCTCAACAGGCCAAGTGAATCGCTTGCTCCACGAACTGGAGCAATTGTGCTCGTTATTACTTATCATATATCTCGAAATTGCTATTCATAGCAGAAATGCTATAGAGGCGTTAGAAAGAAACTCTAGAATAGGACTATGAGCGTAAACCTCCAGCGGCTTGGACAGGCGGAGGTACCGGAGATTGCCACAACACTTCGTAACGCCGGAATCGCAGGTGCTGGTGGAGCAGGGTTCCCGACGCACGCGAAGTGGGAACGCCTCGATGAGGTATCGTTTCTCCTCGTAAACCACCAGGAGAGCGAGCCAGTCTACTACATCGACAAGTGGTTAGGCAAGACCCACACAGAGGATTTGGCGTCGTTATTCGACGCACTCCTCGAAGAAACGCTCGAGTTGATCGTCATCTGCGCCAAAGAGACCAACCAAGCGCAATGGATGGGAGAACTCGACGCTGCCTTGGACGGGACAGTATACACGGCAGAACAGCTACCGATTGACCCAGCCGACGAGTCGGGTGTGGTGTTCGCATACACCGACGACAGATACGAGTACGGGATGGAGAGCGTCCTGCTCAGACTCGTCGCCGACGTCGTCCTGCAGAACGAGTTACCGATGGACCACGGATGGATTGTCCAGAACACCGAAACGATGTTCAACATCTTCCACGCGCTGGACAAGGGCGAGACCGTGACGCGGAAGTTCGTCCACGTCGACGGAAACGTCCCTCGCCACCGATTCCTCGAAGTTCCGGTCGGAACGCCAGCCACGACACTTCTTGACGCCGCCGGTAGGAAGTCCGCGGAACTGGACGACGACGAAACGCTCGCCGACGGTGGTCCCGGTTGGTGTTTCGAAGTCGAGGGGCCACCTGCTGAGTTCGGCGTGAGCAAGCGGACCAACTGTGTACTTGCACTCGCCAAGG
>NZ_JBZRPK010000728.1:0-27605 GCF_058382125.1 Haloferax sp. s1 | reverse complement strand
CACTTCCATCGAGTCGGGGTCGAGGGCGGTAAACAGCGAGACGTATTTGTCTGGGTTGTTGATGTCTCGTCCGTCGTTCGGCAGTGGCGTCCGGAACTCGCTGTTCGCAAAGACGTACTCGGTGTCGGGGCTCTGGATACAGCACCCGTGGACCGACTGAACGTTCGGAATGTTGGTAATCGCGTCCGTCTCGAAGTATTTCAGGTTCACCCGCGCGACCCGGCCGTGAGCCTTGTCGTTCACGAACAGGTACTTCCCGTCGTACTTCCCGTCCGTCTCGGAGAGACTCGGGTGGTGGGAGTCGCCCCACGTGTAGTCGCCCGCGGATTCGAGCATCTCGGTCGTCTGGTTGTCGAACCCGTAGCCCTTCGCTTGTTCCGGGTTGAAAACCGGGATTCGGGTGAGTTCGCGCATCGACGGCAGTCCGTAGATTCGAATGTCCCCGGAGTGGCCGCCGGACCAGAAGCCGTAGTATTCGTCGTGTTCACCCGGCGGCACGAAGTGGTCGGGCACGTCGCCCGAGTGTGACGACGATTGCGGGGTGCTTCCGCCAGCACCGTCGTTTCCTGCCAGACTGGTGCAGCCAGCAATCGAACCCATGGCACCGACCGCCGCGCCCGCTTTCATGAAGTCGCGCCGTCTCAATCCGAGTGTCGGGAGTTCGAGCGAGACATCCGTCTCTTCTCCTGCTGTTTCGTCGACCTTCTCGAGGACCGCGTCGAGTTGTGCTTCGTACTCCGAAAGCGGGTCTTGCTGTGATTCGTTGGATTCGTCGTCCGGCGTGGATGTGTTGTGAGACATTTATACGACCTCGATAGTTCCGACCATCCCGTTCATCTCGTGGGGGATGCAGTAGTACTCGTAGGTGCCTTTCGTCTCGAAGGTGTGTTCGTAGGTTTCACCCGCTTCGAGGTTCCCCTTGTCAGGGTAGGCGTCCTTTGCGGCCTGTTCGGAGTCGAACCCGCCGGTCGCGAAGTATGCCGCACCGTCTGGTATCTTGTCTTCGTATGCGGTGACCGAGTGACCGATTGAACTCGTATTATCGAAGGTCACCGTCGTTCCGACGGGAACCTCGATGGTCTTGGGGTCGAATCCGAGTTCTTCGGTCATGCCGACGGTATCGGTCTGGGTTGCACCGCCGCTTTCGCCCCCACTGCTCGAATCTTCGGTGGTCGTCGTGCCACCGGACCCGCCGTCATTTTCTGTCTCGCCTCCACTGTTCGACGCTTGAGAGGAACACCCTGCAAGTGCGATACTCGTCGCCGCGATACCCGCGGCACCGAGCTTCTGCAGTACGTTCCGTCTGGTATGTTTCCCTGCCATCGTACAGGCTGGGCTAAGATGCTTTGCGGTATATATCGGAGACAGAGTTCCTAACTCCTGAGAGGAAGACGAACATGTTCGGACTGCGAACCAAAACCTCAACCATCACCCCTTACGATACGCCTATTACTGTTTTCTGGGCAGTCACCCGTGGCGGCATCTGTGGTAGCGGTCGGTCTGTTCGGGGTTGATTTCAACTAAACAACAATTATCTCGCCCGGAGAATCGTTCCGAACATCTTCGGCAGAGTACATAGTTCGGTTTCGAGTCACTCCCCCGGTAGAGATGAGATGCCTCGTGCTGACTCGATGGGGCGGTATCTGAGAGAACACGACCATGATAACGAATCTGACTTTAGACCGACGCGGTATCGACACACGACAGTCGATTGCCAGCGGTGAACCAGCGGCCAGATGGACACGTTCCGGGGTGTTCGATGAGGGATGGGTGCTCACCCGGAAGCCGAGTCAACGATGAACGGCCTTATCGCGGTGGTCGTCGGGATGAAAACCGCGACGTTGCTGTTGGGTGGTCTCGTAACGTTCGTGACCTTTCGTGCGTACAGACAGCGCGGTACGTCCGCGCTCCGGTCGTTGTGCCTCGGATTCGCGCTCGTCACGACAGGGTCGTTAGTTGCGGGTATCGTCCATCAACTCATGCCGCTTTCGTACGACCACGCGCTGGTCGTCGAGAGTTCCCTCACCGTGGCCGGGTTCGCCGTCATCGCCCACTCGCTGTACGCGGACGATACGTGAGTCGATGGGCCGAACGTCAGTCGAGAAGACCGAACATCATCGGGAAAAGAGACAGCTACGTCGCTAGCAAACACTGAGATATGGCCCACACTGATTCGGAAGATGCCGTACACACACTCGATGTCAGAGACCTCGATGGCGAACCGTTTGGCGAGATTATGGCTGCCGTCGACGGACTGACCGCTGATGAATCGTTCCTGCTCGTCAATAGCTTCGAGCCAGTCCCGCTCTACGACGTGCTCGAACAGCGAGGTTTCGAGTACGAAACGTCCCAGGTCGCGGCCGACGAGTGGCACATCACCATCACTTCTCGGTGATGTTGCTTGGAGTTCTGGGCAGGGATGTTGCTTGGAGTTCTGGGCAGGGATGTTGCTTGGAGTTCTGGCCGGTGATGCTGTCACTGAACTCAGTTGGCCCGGCGCGACCCGATTTCGACTAACAGGCGCGTAAGCAGATACCCGTAGCCGACCGCGCCGACGAGTGCGAGTCCGTTTCCGAGCACGACAAAACTCGACTGGCTGAGAACCCGACCGACAGCCACTGTTCCCAATCCAACCGCGAGCGTGCCGATTACGATTCGAGCGGTCCGCTCGTTCGCACCGCGGAATCGACCTGCCGTCGGTGGGTAGAACTGGACGGCGAAGCCGACGATGACGAGGCCGAGAAAACCGAAGAGGTTGAGTTGCAGATGTGTTTGAACCATCCCCAGCGAGAATGGCTGTAACCCGAACAGCGGACCCACAGCGACGGTCACACCGATTGCGACTCCAAAGACACCACTAACCGTTCCCACTAGGATGCTTCCGGACCCGACTCGCCGCCGGTCCGACCGAAGATAGATGACGAGGTACACTGCTGTGAAGCCGACGAATGCCACCGCCTCAGCCAGAGCACCCGCGACGAGCACGGAGCGGCTAGTTAATCCGAACGCGATAAGCGCGGGACCGACCGCGCCGGTGAGGAGGACGATACCTGTCGGAATCTTCGGTGCGGGAACGCCCAAGAACCGCGGTGCGAGTCGAACACCGAGCGTGAAGACGAGAAGCACGACGAATCCCGCTGCTAAGAGGTGTGTGACTCTGGGCATGTAGCCGTCTGTGAGTCCCGGAAGCGGCGACACACGGGCGAGTAGTTCGTACGAGCCAGCCGCGAGGTACGCGAACGAAACCGGAATAAACCGGTTGGCGTACCGGTCGACCCACTCGTGGTCGGACCTGTGCGAACTCGTCCCCGTTTCGCCGCCGAGGAGGGGGTCCCGAATCGACCACAGAAGCGCGGCGAGGAACGCGACGATGCCCGCACACCAGAGAAGGACCCCAGCCGACTCAACAGTCGATTCCACGGATGCCGGAATGTCGAGGAGCGAACCTGCCGTTAGGAGTACCGTTCCGGAGACGGATACTGCGAGGTGTGCTGCTGGCACGCGGTCTGTCGCAAGTATGGTCCCGAAGTACGACGGGACGAGCAAGTACGCCATGCCGAAGACCACGTGAAAGACGAATCCGAACAGTGCGATTGTGACCTCGGCCCGGCGTGAGATGCCGACAAGCGCCCCGAATCGCCAGACGACGAGAAACGCGGCGCTGAGGATAATGAATCGACGGGACCAGCGACTTCGCCCTGCCCCCGTCATCGCAACCCTCGGCCGGTGAGTCGTTGGAGAGCTACGCTGCCGGTCCACCAGTCCCAAGACTCGCTATGTTTGCTCTTATCGAACCGCGGTTGCGCCTCGCGCATAGTGTTCGGTTACACTGACTAGGACGACGGGGCACTAAGCGTTGAGAGCGAACACGTTCGGAATCGTGGGTCCCGTGTTAGAGCCGTTGCTGTGGATTCGAGACACACAAGCAGAAAGATGTCCGGGGTGTCGGTCACACGGGATAGTAAATCGATGGCCGTCGATTTCAACCGACCCCGGTTACTCGTTTAACGGGGTAGATGGTAGCCTCAGCGCCGAACATATTCACGAGTCGGAGCCAACTCACACTCTCCTCCGCGCTATTCGACGATTCGGCTGCATCCGGCATCTATTCGATGGCGGAGCGAAGCGAGTTTAGCACGGGTGTTTACGTTCACCGTCGATTGTCGCAAGTCGACACCGTCGGGCGACTCTGTCGGCGCGACGGTATCGGCTGACAGTCTCGAAACGAGCGAGCGAAGACAGTGGTCGTCAGGACGACGATTACAGTAGTTTTCGAGAGCGCATCCTCGACGACCCGTGTGACGAGTGGCCGACCGCCGAGCGTCGCTGCCGCTTTCGGGTCGTCACCGAATCGACTGCTTCGACCTCCACGAGGACGACAGCCGTGGTCGCTGGCACCCGAGTCATCCGTATGATGGGTCGTCGAGCGACATGGACTCTCGCTCGGTGGGGTCTGTCCCCGACGCCAGTGTAATGGGTTCGACTCGGGCTACTCCTTTGACCGTCCGCGACCCGTCGATTCCGGGGCCGAGGAATCGCGTGGCGTACTGTTCAACAGCACCGAGCGACTCGTGGTCGCGGGCGTACGCGACGAGTGAATTTAGTGCCGAGACAATATCGACACAAACCGTGTAGCCGTCGGTACTCGTCACTCGCAGGTGCGTCGTCTCCGGCGGCATGCCAGCGCGGTCGAGAAGGTCGGAAAGGGAAACCCCGGTCCATGTTGCGGTGGTTCGGCTGCCAGAGTCGCACACGATGGTATACTCAAACTCGACTGTTGGAAACGTCTCGAAATCGCTTCGGGTGAGCGACAGTCGCTCGTCGCCGACGACCGCGATGTCGATTTCGGGGCGGTCGCCCTCGGCGTTGCCCGCATCTGGATTGTCGGCGTTGCCCGCATCCGGATTGTCGGTGTTGCCCGCATCTGGATTGTCGGCGGTATCGGAACGCGAGTCCGATTCGTTGCTGGTGCGGTCGGTCATTGCCATTAGTTACGGTCTCGTCGCCCTAAGAACCCAGTCGCTCGGCGTCTGGCGCTCGACCTCGAATCCCTCGATGTCTCCGGGATTTCGGTCGGTTAGTCCACCGAGGAATTCCCTCACTGGCGTCGGGTCGCGGTCGCTGACGAGCGTGAACGTGTCTCCGCTTTCGAGCGACGTGAACCGTTCGGCAACGAGTTGTCGACGCGCTTCTGGCGCTGCTCCGCGAATGTCGAGCGCGTTGTCCGGGACAGCGAGGTCCCAAGCTGTTTCCGCCGCATCGACGACGGTATCGGCGAGTTGCATCATCTCCGGCGCAACGTCACCGGGCGCTGGCGTCTCTTGGAGCCGTGTCGCAAACGGCAGTTCGGCGAGTACCGGCGCGTCAAGCGTTTCTTCGTGTTCGCTTCCCGGGAACAGGTCGTGGGTATCGCCGCAGGATGGACAGGAGAACTCGCCCATGTTGACGACCGCACCGAGCACCGGGACCTCGTTATCCCGGAACAGTTCGATGCTCCTCGCGGTATCTTCGAGACTCGACTGGAATGGGGTCGTCACCACGACGACGCCGTCGACCGAGACCTCCTGAAGCGTGGTCAAGACGACATCGCCGGTTCCCGGCGGCAAATCGAGGACCAAGGTGTCGTCGGCACGCCACGCAGTGTTCGTGAAGAGTTCCGTCAGTGCGTCGTGCGCCATCGCACCGCGCCACGCGAGCGGTGCCCCGGTCTCCATCAGGCCGATGCTCATCACGTCGAGGCCCGTCCCCGAGTCAGTCACTTCGATGGGGAGTGGGTTTCCCTCCCCGTCCGAGTGGACTGGTCCGGTCGCATCGAGAAGCGATGGCACGTTCGGCCCGTGAATGTCGGCATCGAACAGTCCGGTCGACCGGCCGGCCGCGAGTGCACAGGCGAGACCAGTCGAAATGGTAGACTTTCCGACGCCACCTTTCGCGCTTGCGACGGCGATGATGGTGTCGAATCCGGAAACACCGCCGGTGCCGCCCTCCGAGGAGGGTGCGACGGGTTCGACGTGGGCGCTCTCGACGCCGGGCACGTCGCGAACTGCCCTGACGATTGCCTGCATGATTCCCGTCGCGTTCGAGTCACCGAATTCGGTGACCGCAGCTTCGACGGTCACGCGCTTGCCCTCGATGTCGAGTGACTCAATGAGTCCGGCCTCGAAGACGTTGACGCCGGCATTGGGGTCTCTCACCGCTTGCAACGCGGATTCGACTCGGTCTTGCAGTGTCGTCTCCTGCTCGTTCGTAGAGGTGTCGGCATCCGAATCGCTCGATTTGGGATTTGGTAGTGGGTTCTCAGTCATACTCAGAGGTTCGGAGTTCGATTGAGGTCGTCCTTTCCGGGAAGCGTGCGGTCGGTTTCGTCGAGCACGCCGGTAAACTGCCGGCGAAAGCTTCCTGCATCGACTTCGCGTGCGCGGATAGCGGTCTCTCGGACGATACTGCTCTCGTCGTCGGTCAGTTCCACCAGCGTCTCGTCGGCTTGTTCGTGGTCGATGCCGCCGAGTAGATGCGCGACCCACTCCCGGACCCGCTCGCTCGGGTCGTCTGCCGCCCCGACGAGCACGGAGAGCGTGTCTTCCCCGCGGAGTTTGAACAGCGAGACGATGGCGTTTCGGCGAACGGCGTGATGTTCGTCGTCCAGCGCGCTCGCGATTACGTCTTCGTGTTCGTCTCGGTCTAGTCGGTCCAGTGCGACGACGGCCTCCGCCCGAACCCACGGTTCTGGGTCGTCGGTCAGCGTTCGCGCCGTCTGGGCCGCAAGTGAGCCACCGTGTTTGGCAAGCGCCTCGACGGAGAACTGTCGGACTTCGGCGTCGTCGTCGGTCGTCGCGGCGCTGCGCAGCGCGCGGACGATTTGTTCGTCTCGCTCCCGCTCTGCGAGCGCAAGTGCGGCCCGACGGCGCTCGATAACGTCGTCGCCGGCGAGCGAGGCGAGCAGGTCGGAAACGGCGTCGTTTTCGACTGGTTCGGTGTCACTGGCACCGAGTTCTGCGAGCGACGCTTCGCCGATGGTCACGTCGCGGTCGACTTCGATGTCTTCGAAGCCCGCAGGCTCTGTTCCGAACCCCGGACTCCGCTCGGGGTGTAGTTGCGGGTCCGGCGGTCCGTCAGTCGCTTCTTTTTCGTCTCTCATAGGGTTTCACCTCGTTCGACAGTTGCGTGACTTCCGACAGCGGTTGTGAACAGTGCGACAGCGACGAGCACGCCCGCCGCTCGGAGCAGCGTCGAGGGAACACCGGACGCAAGCAGGAGCGCTGCGCCGAAGGCGACTGCTACCCGGCTCTCTCGGAGTCCGTATACGAGGCCGGAAACCCCGCCACCGACGCCGAGAACGACGAGTCCGAGTGGTGCACCGACGACGCCGCCACCGACGAGAAACACTGCGCCAGCCACGTAGGGAACACTCGTTGCGAACCCGAGTGTGAGGATACCTGCGCCAGCCCCGATGAACAGGCTGGTGCGGTCCCAGCCGACGATGGCGGGCGTCATCCCGACGGCGACGAGTGCAATCCCGGAGCCGAGCGGCCGGAGCGTCGCGGGCGAGATTCCTGCGGTCGCCGCGAGTGAGACAACCGCGCCGCCGACGAGCAGACCCGCAGGAGCGGCGTGCACCACTGCTTTCGTGTCCTTTGTTTGTCTCAGCCGAGCCAATCGCGTCCAGACGACCAGACACCCGCCGACGGTGGTCCCAACTGCGGCAGGATACCACGCCGTCGGTGACGCGAGCGAAACCAGACTGAACCCACCGATGAAGGCTAGTCCAACTCGCTCGCCGACCGTCTGGGCAGTCGCTGCGAGGATGAATCCCGCAACCGCGGGTCCGACGATGGCGAACGGGTACAACTGAGCGACGAACTCGGGGACACCGTCCGGGAGACCACCCGGCACGTTGTAAACGAAGCGATAGAGCGTTATCAGCGCGATTGGTGCGAGTCCGACGGCTCCCGAAAGCGTCCGCGTCGGAACCGACGAATCGCTCGAAAACCGCGTGGCAGCCGCTGCAAGGCGGCTTCCGGCGTCGGAAGCGGTTTCGCTTTGTTGATTGCTCACCCGCCGTCACCCCCTTCGAATCGCTCGGCGAGAGCCTGCTGGTCGGCGGCGACGAATCGGTCGATAAACGAGGCGAGTTCGCCGTACAGTTTCGCGCCGGGTTCTTGGGCCATCCGGTCGGCGAGACCGCCGGCGACGACGTGGAGATGTCGGTCGTGTAAGTCGAGTCTCGCCCGTGCAGCGTCGTCCGAGGACGCGGCCTCCAGCCGTGCGAGGTACCCCGCGAACTCCAACTGATACGGGAGGTAATCGTGGTTGTCGCGAGCCGACTGGTCGATTTCGAGACCGAAGTAGTCGTACGCCCGTGCCAAATCGAGGTTCACGTCGTTCCAGGCTGCTTCCGGCCGGTAGGATGTCTCGTACAGCGAGATTCGCGGCCCTTCGCTGTCGAGCGACCCGTCGGTTCGGTCCGTGTACTCCGCGTAGCCCACCGTGAACAGGTCGTTGAATCTCGCACAGAGGGTGTCGTGGTCGTCGTCGACGGTCAAATCCGGCGGCTCGACCGACAATCCGGTCGAGTCGAGTAGGTCCCGAACGGCGGCGTCGGTATCGCCGGACGCGAGTCGAGCGTAGACCGAATCGTCGGGTTCGTCGAGTAGCGTAGCCACGACGGTGTAGATTCCCGCACGGGCGGTGGTCTCGCGGTCGATTTGCTTGGGGTCGAGTCGCTCCAATTGCGGCGGTTCGGACCCGGCGTCACCGTTCGAATTTGCTTTCGTGTTCATCTCAGTCACCTCCGTTCTTCTGTACCGCTTGAATCGTTACCAGTGCGACACCGACGATAGCGAGTCCGGCGACCGTCCACAGAATCGACTCGTACGGCGGTCCCTGTGGGCCGGGCCCGAACGGGAAATGATACCACTCGCTGACGGATTTCCGTCCCGACCGTTCCATCTGGGACCCGTTCCACACTGCGAAGGCCACGTCGACGTCGTCGTTCGCTGCGAACGAGGTCCGGTTTTCCGCATCCGAGTTGAGTTCGCGGGACATGACAATCGTCCAGCGACCGTCGTCGTACGCTGTTTTCGTCTCGACGGCAGACTGCTCGAACTTCGTCGTCGTTCCCGGTCCTCCGGCGAGCAGTTCTTCGGTCTCGCCGTCGGCGCGCCAGTACCAGACGTTCACGGGGTTACGGGTGCTCCCCATCGAAATCGGGGGTCGTGCGGTGGTGTTGACCGGGACCTGCACCGCGGCGGCGTCGACGAATTGTTGGGGTCCCGAGATGTTGCGGTCGGCAGTTCCGTCCGCCCACGAGAGACGGACGTACAGTCGCTCTTCTGTCCGGGCGGATTGGACACGAAGTGTCTCGATGGACGTGTCACTGGCGTTTGGAAGCCCGCTCGGCGCGCTGGCCATCGGGACTTCGACGGCCGGAACGCTATTCCAGGCCTCGCTCGTGGGTTGCTGAGGCTGGTCTTCGGCTAATACCGATTCAACCGGAATCTCGTTCGCCGGTCGCGCCGTAACCATCGCTGGACCGACTGCTGTTAGCAGCACGACCAGACAGACGACGACTGCCGCGACTGCTGTTGCTCGCTTTTCGCTTTTCTTACTCATCGCCGAACACCCCCAGAGTAAGCTCTGGCGTGCTTGACGAGATTTCGCTCTGCTCGCGGGCACAGCCCGCTCGCATTTTTGAGCCGCAGAGCGGCTCACCTTGCTCACTCATTATCGAACTTTCCCCGGAGTTTCGCTCCGGTGAGATTGACGATGCTTCGCTGCGCTCAGTCATCGTCAAACACCGCTGAGACGGGAGTCTCAGCGAGCTCGATGAGATTTCGCTACGCTCAATCATCATCGAACACCTCCAATCGGAACTTTCGTGCCGGATTCGTGTCTGTCAGCATATCGAGTAGCTCGCTTTCCCCACCGCGGTTGACTTTCTCGCGTTCTCTCTCGATTGTGTCGAGGGCGTCGTGGACGCGCTCGCCGAACAGTTCTTCGAGGTAGTTCCGCGGAATACGGTCTACGTCCACCGACTCACCGTCTTCGGAGTGCTGCGGCGGCGCGAACGGCGGGATGTAGTAGACGTTCGGTTGCGTCTGGTACTCCGGGTGCAGCGGCAGCGCCACCTCGTACTCCTCGACGAGTTTGTGGATGGGTCCCTGCTCATCGTCGAGGAACCCGACGAGGCGGAGTTGTGGCGGGCAGTCCTCCGCGCAGGCGGGGGCAAACGTCTTACCGTCCGGCCCTTCGCCTTCGATTCGGGGGTAACAGAAGATGCACTTCTCGGACGTTTTCTGGGTCGCGTTGTAGTACACCTTCTTGTAGGGACAGCCTTCGACGCAGTATCGGTAGCCGCGACACCGCTCTTGGTCGATGAGGACGATGCCGTCCTCTTCGCGCTTGTAGATGGCCTTCCGCGGGCAGGCTTCCACACAGGACGGATGCGTACAGTGGTTACAGATACGCGGGAGGTAGAAGTAGTACGAGTTGGGATACTCGCCGGTACCTTGGTCTTCGTCCCAGTTCGGTCCCCATTCGGGGTCGCTGTCGGGGCGAAGCGGCCGGTCGCTCCCGTTGTACATAATCTCCTCGTGGTTGAACTCCCACGCGTCGCCGTAGTCCTCCTTATCGGGTATCTGACCGGGCTTACGCTCCTTGTGCTCGGACGATTTCCAGCCGCCACCGGATTCTTCCCAGTTGCGCGGGTACCCCTTCCCGGGCTTCGTTTCGACGTTGTTCCAGTACATGTAATCGCGGCCGCCGCCTTCGGTCCACAGCGACTTGCACGCGACTGTACACGTCTGACAGCCGATACACTTGTTCAGGTCCATCACCATCGCGACCTGGTGGTCGACGCCGTCTGCGAGGTCGACCGTCTCGGCATCGCTGTCAGTACTCATTCGTCACCACCTCCGGCTTTCCGTACGTCGACTCGAACGTCGCTGTTGACCCCCGTCGGCCCCCAGTAGTTGGGGAAGAAATGGAGGTGCTCGCCCGAATCTTCGGGATATTGCACCAGTTGGGTCGGCTTCATGTACATCGGCACCAGCGAGTTGAAGTTGCTGTCGCTGTCGAACTGGAACCGCTCCCACGCGAAGTACATCCGAGCCGTGCCGCGCTGACTGCTCGGATAGATTTTCGCCTGCAATTCGACCTCCGCGAGGTCGTTGAACACTTCGACCGAATCGCCGTCTTCGATACCTCGCTCCTCGGCATCCTCCGGGTGGAGGTAGAGGAGCGGTTCGCCCCGCTGGAGACGGAGCAGTTTCTCGCTATCCCGCCACGTCGAGTGAATCGCCCACCGTCCGTGGGGTGTGTTGTACTCCATGGGGTAGTCACCGCCCGTGTTCTCCGGTCCCTCCTTGTGCGTCGGCAACTCCTCGCCGAGTTCGAGGAACCAGTCGTGGTCGATGTAGTACTGCTGTCTGCCGGTGACCGTCGGCCACGGGTTTTTGTCCTGCACGAAGTCTTTCCACGGCGCGTAGGCCTCGCCGTCTTCGATATCTGAGGTCCAGTGGTCACCCGCTTCGAGCAGTCGCTGCGGTTGTTCGACCGTGTCCGCGAACGTAATCTGTTCGTCGCTGTCCGCCGGGTTCGACTCCTCGGAGTGTTCGAGGATGTATTCGCAGGCGGCGCGGTCTTCGGCGAGCGCGCCCTCCTCGCCGGTTTCCCAGTCGCGGACGTAATCGTCGTACACCGACTGAAGGTCGATTTCGCGGTCGAACTTGCGGTCCGAGATGGGTTCGACGCCGCGTTCGGTGGCGACCTCTTGAATCTTCTGTGCGAGTTCGCGGAAGATTTGCCAGTCGGTCTTCGACTCGCCCAGCGGTTCGACCGCGGGCGTAAAGGGATGCACGTAGGTGTGCATATCCGTCATCGACAGGTCGTGTTTCTCGTAGTGGCTCGCCGTCGGCAACACGATGTCCGAGTACATCGCCGTCGAATCCATCCGGAAGTTGATGTCGACGACGAGGTCGAGTTTCGGCCACAGTTGCTCTTCGACGGCGACGTTGCCTTTGGCTTGGTTGAAGTAGTTGCCACGCCAGACGAACATCGTCGTCGGGTCCGGCCGAGAGCCGTCATCCCTCTCTTCCGGGTAGACGGGCATCCAGCCCTTGTCGATGGATTCTCGTATCTTTGCCGCGGTGTTCGGGTCGGTGTTGTCGAGGATACCGGCGTGGTAGTAGGTCCACAGCGTCGTCGGTACGCCACGGACCTTCCCGGTCGGGAACGAGAGCGTCTTCCAGCCGTGGAACGTCCAAATCTTCTCTTGCCCGACGTAGTGGTCGAGGCCGGTTCCCTGCTCACCGAGGTTGCCGGTCAAGGTGACGAGCAACTGCAGCGCGCGGTTGCCGAGGTCGTTGTGGTACCAGTCGTTGACACCTTTCCCCTGGATAATCTTCGCCTTGTCCGCTTCGGCGAACTCGCGGGCGATTCGCTGGTACGTCTCCTTTCCAACTGTTGTCTCTTCGTGGACCGTCTCCGGGTCCCAGTTGGCGAGTTCGTCGCGTAACTCGGCCCAGACGGTCCGGACCTGAACGCGCCCACTTTGGGTTTGGACCGTTGTTTCGCCGTCGAGTTGCGGGTCGAAGTCCAGTTCGATGCTCTTCGAGTAGTCTTTCTGCCCGTCGCGTTCGCCGAGGGACCCCGGTGCCTCGCGGATTCGCCCGTTCGAGTCGAGCATGAGGAGCATCCACTCGGGTCGGTCCGCGTCGGTGTTGACCGACGGCACGTCGCTTGCCCGAAGGAACTTGCCCGTGTCCTGCCGGACCAAAAGCGGCATATCCGTCTGCTCTTTGAGGTGCGCCTCGTCGTACAGCCCTTCGTCGACGATGGTTTGTGCCATCCCGAGCGCGAGGGCAGTGTCCGTCCCCGAGTCGGGACTGAGCCACTCGTCCGTGTGGATTGCAGTCTGCGAGTAGTCGGTGAACACGCCGACGCGCTTGGTCCCATTGTACCCCGATTCGAGGAAGTACTTCGCGTCCGGGATACGGGTGACGTTGATGTTCGACCCCCACGCGATGATGTAGTCGGCGTTGTACCAGTCGGCGCTTTCGGCGTTGTCCGTCTGCGTCCCCCACGTAATCGGTTGCCCCGGCGGGAGGTCGGAGTACCAGTCGTAAAACGAGTGACTGACGCCGCCGAGCAGGTTGACGAGTCGAGAGCCGCTGGCGAACGAAACCGGACTCATCGCTGGAATCGGTGTAAAACCGCTGATGGCGTCGTACCGACCAGCCTCCACCTCGTCGACGACGTGTTCTGCGATTTCTGTGAGCGCTTCGTCCCACGAGATGCGTTTCCACTTTCCTTCGCCGCGTTCGCCGACGCGCTTGAGCGGGTGTTTGATGCGCTGGTCGGCGTTGACGTAGTCGGTGTAACACGCACCTTTCTGACAGCCGCGTGGGTTCGGGTCCGGGAGGCTTTCGTCGAAGCGCGGGTAGTCCCCCGACTGCTCTTCTCGCCACACTTGGCCGTTTTTCACGTAGACGTTCCACGAGCAACTGCCGGTGCAGTTGACGCTGTGGGTCGAACGGGAGACCGAGTCCCAGTCCCACTTCTCGCGGTAGAGGTCCTCCCAGTCGCGGTAGGGGTAGTTGCCGATGGGGTCGTCGACGGGTTTCAGCCCGCCCATTTGAAAGAGACTGTCGTCGGAGGCTGCGGAGGTTCCGATACCGAGCAACGACGCCACGCCGATTCCTTCGAGGAAGGTCCGTCGAGAGACTCCACTATCGGCGTCCACCGGGTCTCCCGGCGGGTCACCGACTTCGGGCGCGTCGTTTGCTTGGTCGTCTGGTGGCGATTCGGCTGTCGTCTCGCCGTCGTCGAGTTGGGATGCGTCGTTTCGGCTCATTGGTTTGTGTGTACGAAAACTGTCGCTAGTGCCAGTGCCACGCCGAGCACGCCGAGTGCGACCCCGGTGAGCGTGTCGCCGCCCATGTCGAGGCCGAGAGCGACGAGCGCCACACCGAGGAGTTTACTCGCGCGGTCGAGGTGTCGATACGTCCGTGCCGACAGTTCGATACTTCTCGTCGGAACTGCTCCAGTATCGGCATCAGTCATCGTCGGCCTCCTCTGCCTGTTCCGTGTACTGTCTGGCGTGCTCCTGCTCGGTGCTGTCCTCTAGAATCCGGTACGTCAGGAGGCCGGACCCGATTGGAATGACGAACAACGCGACGGTGAGAATCGGGTTTATTACGCCCGTCCCGACGCCGAGTGCTCGACCGAGGAGGTTGTTCATGCCCGCGATGGAGGCAATCATGATGAACTGGACCGCCGCGACACCGACTGCGGTCTGCCACGACCTGTCCAGCGGGTTTGCGGTGAAGTGAACCGATTTGTCGTGGTAATCGACGAACGGCCACACGGCGATAATACCGAAGACGAGCGTCGGAAGCAGGACGCCGCCGACGAACTCGGTCGAGATGTGGATGTCGACGACCGGAATCGTGAAGCTCATCCACGATGGCAGGAGCTTCAAGAGCCCGTACACCCACATCAGGAACCAGTCCGGCATGATGAGTTCCGGCGTTCCGGCGGGGTTGTTCGGCCCGTACTCCGCGATGTTGTGAACTGGCAGGAATCCGGCCAGCATCGCGACCGTCGCCAGCGTGAGGAAGAAGACGACTGCGCTCACAGCCGTCTGGTTCGGGAACGCCGGTAGTCCGACGACGACGCTGTCGTCTTCTTTCGGGACGACGGACTCGGTTCCGCCGTCACTCGTCACGGCTCCATCTGTTGGCTGTCCACCCTTCGGCGTGAGTCCTCGAACGTCGTCGTCACGGGGTGCTTCGGTGTGTTTCTGCCGGACGAGAATCATCATGTGAATCGCCAGCAACACCCCGATTGCGATGGGGATGATGAGGACGTGGATGAAGTAGAGCCGAGGAATCGTCGCACTCGACGGGAACTCACCGCCGAAGAACGCTTTCCCGATGATTTCACCCACGAGTGGTATCGACGTTGCGAGGTTGTAGCCGATGCCCGTCGCCGTCGCGGCGAACTCGTCGAACGGGAGCGCATAGCCAGTGTAGGCTGCGCCCATCGAGAGTCCAGCGAGAGCGGTGCCGACGACCCAGTTCGGCTCACGCGGGTTTCGATACGCTCCGGTGAAGAACACCCTGAGCATATGTAGCCCGATGGAGGCGACGAACAGGTGGGCTGCCCAGTGATGCATCCGCCGGATGAACATCCCGAACGGGATGTCGTAGGTGATGTGCAGGACGCTTGCGAACGCTTCCGGAACCTCCTCTCCTTGGAACTTGGCAACGCTTCCTTCGTACTTGACATCGCTCGTCGACGGTTCGAAGAACATCCCGAGGAACATCCCCGTCAGGACGAGAAGCAGGAAACAAAACAGGGCGACTTCTCCGAGAAGGAACGAGTCTTCTGCGGGGAAGGCCTTGCCGAGGAATTTACGGCCGCTATCCAGGTCGAATCGGGCGTTCATCCAGTCGTACACGCGGTTTCCGGCGTCCGCGCTCTGGTCGGCGAGTCGGTCGATTCGGGACATCAGTCACCACCCGGGCCGACCGGCCCGTTGAAATCGCCCGTGGCGATAAGGTACCCCTCGCTGGAGACGGTAATCGGAAGTTGCGGGAGCGCCCGCGACGGTGGTCCACCGACGACCGCCGCGCCGTCGGTTGGGTCGAATTTCCCGAAGTGACACGGGCACACGAGCGTCCCGTCTTCTTCGTTAGAGACCATACAGCCTGCATGGGTACAGACCTTCGAGTAGGCCGTGTAGCCCGCGACCATGTATTCCGTTTTGACGGCGTCGCTGTAGGCGTCCTCCGCGTGCCGGACGAGGAGCGTCGGTGCCTTCTCGATTCCCGGTCGCGGCTCGGGGAACACTGTCATCTTCTCACCCTCCGACAGCGCCTTTTCTTCGATTCGGTTTCCATCGCCGTCGACGAGATAGATGCCGTCAGAGTACACAGGGCCGGTGTACTCGCGCTCGAACACCCGCGTCAGCCCAGCTAGCGGTGCTGTGAGGCTCGCGACAGCCGTCAACCCACCGACGCTGGCGAGTAGTTTGGCGTAGTCGCGACGGGCGAGCGATGCGCGCGTATCGGTGAAGATAGTTGGCTGTTGACTCTGTGTTCTCTCATCTGAACAGTCGCTACAACACCCGTCGCAGGCTCCTGACTCGGAACCCTGTCTGTCTGTCTCCATCAGTGTCCCCTCCGTTCTGCGACTTCGACGTGGGGAAGGAACCACGCATAATACGAGACGGTGAGCAGGGCCAGTGAGACGAACATCCCCATCGCGTAGACGCCGAAGTACTGCGTCCGCGCGAGTGTGAGGTATTCGCCGGTAAACAGCGTCGCAAAGACGATAGCAAGTATCGTCAGTCCACCCATCGCCACGATTCCCTCGATGGCGTCCGAGGCATCACGATACTCCACGACCCATCGGTCGTCAGTCCAAAACCACGGGAGTCCGACCTGTCCACCGTCTGTGACTGTGGTATCGTCCGAACGATTAGCCCGGACCGCCGAGTCCATGAACCGGTGGACTGCGGTGAGTACCCCGACCAACCCGAACAGCGCAACCCAGACAATGACGCCAACTTGACTCGGTGCGAGCTTTTCGGGCGTGTCGACGATTTCCTGTAGTGGGCGCATCTCGGTGACGCTCTGGTCGATTTCGACTTGCTCACTCGGTGGTTCTCCGTGCAGTGCAACGTACCACATCGGGAGGAGCACGGCGACGACCAGCAGCAAGATGGCGACTGTCTCTCGCCTCATGGGTGCTCACTCCATGTCTTGGCTCGGCACCAGTCGCTTCGGTCAGGTGTATCCTGTCGAATACCCGAGCCGAGTACCAGCGGGCTGATGTTTGACATGCTTTAGCTCGTTCGAAAATCGAACCCAACTCCAGTAACATCTCGACCATAGGGTGTGGGGTTATTATAAGCAAAATCGAGTGCTTTCTTGACTTGTTTTAGTACTGCTCCTCCAACCCGGTCTTATTGGATCGGTGTCTGACTCGCGTAGACCGGATTTCGTCAGGCACCGGTCATCTTTAGGAATCGGTCTCGGAGCATTGAGTCTATACTTCTCCCCGCGAATATTGTTGTATGAAATACACCGACGCAGATCAAGGACCATCGGACACCGCGGAAGAAATCATGGAGGCGACATTACGAGCCCTCCGGAAGCACGGGTATGCTAACCTCACGATGCAAGCAATCGCTGACGAGTTCGATAAAACAAAAGCTGTCTTACACTACCACTACGATACGAAAGACGAACTCCTCGTCGCATTTCTTGACTATCTTCTCGACCGGTTTATCCGACGCTTAGATTTCGAGACGATTGACGACCCGGATGCCCGGTTGAGTGCACTCGTAGACCGGCTACTACTAGAATTTGACGACGATACCTCAGATGAGACGGCTCCCGGATTTCCTGCAGCGCTTCTCGAAGTTCGTGCACACGCTCCTCACAACGATTCGTATCGAGAACAACTAACGCTGAACTACGAACTGTTGAAGGACATGTTGACCACCATCATCGACGATGGAATCGAACAAGGGGTTTTCAATCCAGTCGATTCGGAGCAGACGGCGACACTAATTCTGGCTGCGATTATGGGTGGCCGTGATTACTACAGTACGACCAACCGGGAGTGTGTCGGTGAAGAGGTTCGAGACGCCCTCCAGGACCAGTTTCTGAGCGAGTTGCGTACCTCCGACAGAACGTAACTTCGTCGGCTTTCGAGTGTCGGTCCAGAAATTTTATTAGCCATCTAACTAACTGGTTAGTTAGCATAGCATGATTCGGATATCTGAGACAAGACGCTATTCGTTTAATCAGAAGAAGTCACGGAGCAAGCTACGCACCCGCCTGAAACAGTCCCCCGTTGGTGATACACGGTCAGGAGGGCTCTGATTTCACCATGTTTGGGATAGACCGTCGCCTTTTCGCGTTGGCACTCGCTCGGATGGTCGATGCATTTTGCAACTCGTTTCTTATCGTCGTCCTCCCGTTGTACATCGCCAAGGGTGGCGTCACTGGCAGTGCGTTTGGGCTCACTGAATCACTCGTCACGGGACTTATCCTCTCTGTCTTTGGATTCCTAAATAGTACTATTCAGCCAATCACCGGGAGACTTTCTGACACGACTGGCAAGCGAAAGCCGTTCATCCTCGTCGGTCTTGCGGTCTTAGCCGTTGCTAACTTCGCATATTCGTGGGCGGAGAGTTATCCCTCGCTTCTCGCTATCAGAGCATTGCAGGGTATCGGTGTCGCTTTCACGGTTACAGCGACGGTGGCACTCGTAAACGAACTCGCGACAGCAGAAACTCGCGGTGGAGATATGGGTGTTTTCAACGTGTTCCGCCTCATTGGATACGGATTAGGGCCTCTTATTGCGGGAGCAGTCGTAAGCAACGAGTCCTACGCAGTGCCCCTCGTCGGAGTTACTCTCTCTGGATTCGACGCTGCTTTCTTTATCCCAGCGTTGGGCGCAATCGTAAGCGCGTTTATCGTGTCCGTGTTCGTTTCTGATCCGGAGACAATTTCGCCGAGTAGCGACTCGGGATTTGCGTTGTCCGTGTTTGCTGACGATGACTCCCTGCTCGATCCTCTCTTCACACTTGGCCTTGCTTCGCTGTTTGTTGCGACGGGTATGGCGCTCTTTTCGACGATCCAACCGGTTATCAACGACCATCTCAGTCAAAATGCCGCCTTGTTTGGTGTCGAGTTCGCTGCGTTCACTGTGGCGGAGTTGATTACGCAAATTCCCGTGGGGAGGGCGAGCGACCGGTACGGGCGTCGCCCGTTCATTATCGGCGGATTCCTCTTGTTCGCCCCCGTGACGTTCCTTCAAGGATTCGTCACTGCACCGTGGCAGATGATCGCCGCGCGGTTCGCTCAAGGAGCGGCAGCAGCGATGGTATTCGCACCCGCATTGGCACTCGCTGGTGACTTGGCGGCGAAAGGAGAATCCGGAACTAAACTATCTATCCTGACGATGAGTTTCGGGCTCGGAACTGCTATTGGGCCGCTCGCATCTGGGTTCTTGATTCGCTATGGCTACGTCGTTCCGTTCGCGTTCGGCGGAATTGTCTCCGCTCTCGGTGCCGTCCTCGTCTATACGCAGGTCGAAGAGACTCGAACTGGTGCGCCGCGGGAACTCGACCATCTCCTCACCCGCTTCGAAGAATTATTCTCGACCACGCTGGGTGGGAGTTCGGATGAGTAGCTCCTCTGTCACCGCGAGTCCCCCGTGCTTGCAGTCTCGTCCATCGCATTCGACCGGTGCTGGCCTCCAGTGACGTTATGGTACAGCTCTGGAACTTTCCCCGCCTTTCGGCGTCCCGTCAGCGCCGACTCGCGCGAGCGATACAGGTATCCTTAATCGGTATCCTACTCGTTGGGCTTTACGACGGTGATTCGAGCATCATCGTTAATACGGTAGTTGCACTGTGCGTGACGCATCTTCCCGCCGTTCTCGAACGAGAGTATGACGTCAGCCTCGATACTCGGTTGTCCCTCTGGATTACGTCCGCCGTGTTTCTCCACGCGTTTGGAATGGTGGGGGTTCCATGGACGCCGCTGAACCCGTACCAGTCAGTGTGGTGGTGGGACCACCTTACCCACAGCTTGTCCGCTTCAGTCGTCGCCGCTGTCGGCTACTCCACCGCGCGGATAGTAGATTCGCACGGTGGGGCAATCGAGCTTCCACCCCGGTTTATGTTCGTATATATCGTGTTGTTCGTGTTAGCATTCGGAGTTCTATGGGAGGTTCTCGAATTCGCCGTGAGCCGCCTCGCCTTCCTACTCGGGGGTGAGCCCGTGTTAGTTCAGTACGGACTCGAAGACACGTTGCTTGACCTCGTGTTTGATATGGTCGGCGGTGTTGCTGTTGCGACCCGTGGAACCGAACTCCTTGACGACGTTATTCAGGCCGAATTTCCGACACCATCCAATTCGTGATGACACCGACGACCTCTGACTGCTCCTCCCCGTCTCTTCAGGACAATAATTCATAAACCAATCATACATACTACATTATATTCAGAATGAACCGCGTCTACACGATGGGGACTGTGCTCACGGAATCGGAGCGGCACGAGATTGCTGGGCGTGCACGAACACTCGCAGAGCGTCTCGATGGCCCGGCCAACAGCGCCGGTTCGCCGCCGCCAATCGATCCTACGGAGATTTTCGACGAATGGAAGCATCTATTCCCGGATGACGAGTCGTTCCGTGCCCGACTCGCACACGATGGCTTTACGGAAACGGCTGTCCGCGAACAAATCGCAGCGACCCACTGGCCTGAAACTGAGCCACTTCCAGACTGGGTTGATACGTTGTCGGATTTAGTCCAACACGTCGGCACGTGTACTAAAATAACCCGAAAATCCGTCTCGACACCTGACCAGACCCCCTTCGGAGAACTACTCACCGCGATTGCCAGTTTCGCCTGCGACCAACTATCCCAAACGGTCGTTTCGATGGCGGCGGTTTCGTCGATGGAGAGACAACTCGTGGATCGACTTCGGTCGCTTTGTGTCCGGGTGTTGTACGTCGAATTCAAAAGCTTCGTCGAGGTTCACGACCCAGAACTGGCGGCGACAAATCCTGCTGCAGTCTCTGAGCCATCTACGGAGTACTACGAACAGTTTATCGAGGCGATGCTCGGACAGGGATTCAAAAATCTATGTCTGGAGTACCCGGTACTTGCGCGACAGCTGACGACCCTTCTCGATAACTGGCAGAGCGCTGTCGAAGAGTTGTGCCGACGATTGCAGACTGACCGTGAAGCCCTGCGGCAGCGGTTCGGCATTGAGGGGTCAGTGACTGACCTTAATCCGCTTACTACGGATACCCACGCTGGTGGTCGAGTTCCGGTACAAGTTTCATTCGAGGACGGGTCGGTTGTCTACAAACCACGGCCTCTCGATGGTGAAGTCACATTTTACACCATTCTCAATCGGTTGGACGAGTATCTCCCGACGCCAAGATTCGAGACGCCGTCGTTGCTTCCACGCGACGGGTACGGGTGGATGGAGCTCGTCGAATACCGCGACCTCCCTGACGAATCTGCGGCCGACCGCTACTACGAACGTGCCGGGTCGCTTTTGTGTCTCGCCTACGTGCTCAACTTCACCGACTGTCACTACGAGAACCTACTCGTCGACGGGGCGACGCCCACGGTCGTCGACGGCGAGACAATCTTCCACCCCCACGTAGAGTCGGATGCGAAGCCGTTCGAAACTGAAGCGAGCGCAGCGGTTGATCGGTCCGTCCTCCTGTCCGTGATGTTGCCGTTCTCCGTCGGCGATCCCCGAGAAGCACACGGCAGGCGATTCGCGGATAAGGTCGCCGGGTTGGGAAGCGATAGCGAGGAGACGGCACTCCCGAACCAGTCTCGCCCGACTATCGAGGCGGTCAACACGGACGTTATGGCGGTCGACATGGAAGCCGTGACAGTCGATCCATACACCAACACACCGTCCGTCAGCGGCGTAGACCATCCGCCGAGTGACCACGTGGACGCGCTGGTCGGTGGGTTCGAGGAGACGTACGAAACCATCCACGAACTGCACGAGACCGGGAGGTTCCTCAACGACGTCGCAGACCCAGAACTGGTCGCCGGGGGTAACACTCGACTGCTGTATCGGTCCACCGGTCGATACGCTTCGATCCTTCGGTCGGCCGCTGCTCGAAACTCGCTCCGAGACGGTGCTCGACTCACCGTCGAGTACGAGCGACTTGCGGTGCCGTTTTTCGACGGGACCGTGGAGACGGACAGACTCTGGTCGCTGTACGACTCCGAACGACGTGCGCTCCGAGATCTCGATATCCCACGATTTGCGTCGCGTACCGATCAGCGAGCGCTATTCTACCGCGACGAACAATTGGATGTCGTCGCCGACAAAACGGGATATGAGTTCGTTCGGCAACGACTCGATGGGATGAGTGAGACTGATCGCCGTCGCCAGACGTGGTTGATTCGGCAGGCACTGGGGGAATCAATGACGGCGGGATGTACCCCCCCGGAGCTGACTGAACAATCGGAACAGAAGCTTCGGCGGCGAGCCTCGACAGGTCGCTACGAGCAGGCGGCGGTCGATCTGTTCGACAGCGCGGTCGACGCACGCGTCGAAGCGGGCTGCGGTCCGGGTTGGGTGTCTATCGTCCCCGAATCGGGGATCAACCTCTATCCGGCCGACAACTCCCTGTTTTGGGGAACCGGCGGCATTGCGCTGACCGCGGCGGCCCTGTACGATGCGACCGGCCGAGTGCACTACCTGGAACTGGCCGACGAGGTTCTCTCCTCGGTTGTCGACGGCATCGCTAGCGGATCGATTCCCGCCGAGCACGGCGGGTTTCAGGGAATCGGCTCGGTCGTCTACGTCCTTTCGGTGGTTGCTGACCTCCTTGGTGACGACAGCTACCGGGAGGCTGCGCTGGCGGCGACTCGAACACTCTCCGCGGACGATATCACCGACGCCGATTCCCTCGATGTTGTAGCAGGCGTCGCGGGGACACTCCACGGTTTGCTTGCGTACCACGAACGATACGGTAACGATAGCGTCCTCGAACTGGCGGTCGACTGCGGCGACCGACTCCTCAACGCTCGGACCCACGTTGCTGGCCACTTCGTCTGGGAAACGACTGAGAGGAGCGTACCACTCACCGGGTTTGCACACGGTTCCAGCGGAATAGCGTACGCGCTTGCGCGCTTGGCGGCCTCGACTGGTGACCCAAGGTATGCCGACGCAGCCCGAGAGGCAATCGATTTCGAGTCGGCGTTGTACTCCCCGTCCCGCACCAACTGGCCGCGCTCAGCGACTGCAGACTCCTATCAGGACCGCTGGTGTCACGGACGGACTGGAATTGCGCTCGGTCGAATCGGAATCGGGACGCAACTCGGCAACGACGCACTCATCTCCGAGGCAGGGGATGCGCTGACTAAAACCGGAACAGCCGAACCGCTGCACCTTGACAATCTCTGTTGTGGGAACTTCGGTCGTGTTGAAGCCCTCCTCGTGGGCTCGCGCCGAGCTGGCTGTGATGGGACACTCGCGGACGAACTCGCATCGAGGTGTCTCGCTCGCCGAGAGCGCGACGGAATCTTATCTCTACCCGGTCACATCCGCGAGTTCGTGAACCCGACGTTTTTCGACGGTGTTTGCGGCCCCGCCTACACGCTGCTTCGTCTCGAAGCTCCCGACACGTTGCCTTCCGTTCTCTTGCTTGAGTAGTTGAGTACCGCCCGCTGGTCGGGAATTCCAGTCAATAACATTCATTCGAAGTTAGCAAAAATATAACGAATTACAAAACATATAAAGATTTAACATGTATGTTGTCGAGAATTACTTTTGCAATGTCAGTTGCACTTGATAACAAGGCTGGTAGCAAAGAACAGTACGACAACGAATTCATGCAGACTGTCGACGACGTGTCCGAAGTCACGGCGGACCACCGCGACGGATGTGGGTTCACCTGCAGTCCCTTCTCGAGCTGGGGCTAAGTGGAATTACGGATCGACTCCTCTCTGTTTTTTTGACGTAGTTCGGTTATTCATCCGTCACAACCGCCGTAATCGAGTGTACTCTCATTCCTTGTCACGGCTGAATTCGAGACCAGTAATGAAGTCGCCAGATGAGTCTACGGAGACCGTCACCTACCACACTTTGTATGCGACGTTCGAGCCTATCCCTAACGCCTTCTCTCCCATAAACTGAGAATTCGACGTTAGTTTATACATCTATGACACCGATATTCAGCCGAAAAGAGACCATGACTAAACAAATACAGTCTAACACTGGGATTCAGCGTTCGAATGTAGTGCACGCACAGATTACGTCCATATCGAACAGGAGGACGAGCTTATGAGTGACTCCGACACACAGAAGGCGGCTGTTGCGGAGCGGGAGGCCTACTTCGTCGGGGGCGGTATCGCTTCTCTCGCCGGGGCCGCGTTTCTGGTTCGCGATGCCGGAATGCCCGGTGAGAACGTTCATATCCTCGAAAAACGGGAGGTGTTCGGCGGTGCACTCGACGGTCGGGGCGTCCCCGAGGAGGGCTACATCCTTCCTGGTGGCCGCATGTTTAACTTCCCGACTTACGAGTGTACGTGGAACCTCCTCGACTCGATTCCATCGCTTGAGGACCCTGACACCAGCATCAAGGCCGAGATGGACGAGTTCAACGAACGGCACGACACGTACGCCGAGGCGCGACTCGTGGGTTCGGACCAGGAGATACTCGATGTCTCCTCCTACGGCTTCGAGACCGAACACCGTCTTTCGATGATTCGCCTCTTGCTTACGCCCGAGGCGAAACTCGGCGACACTCGAATCGAAGAATGGTTCTCCGAATCGTTCTTCGATACGACCTTCTGGTACCTGTGGGCGACGACGTTCGCCTTCCAGCCGTGGCACAGCGTCGCGGAGATGCGCCGCTATATGCAGCGCTTCACGCAGGAATTCCCTCGCCTGCACACGCTCAGCGGCGTCGCGCGTACGAAATACAATCAGTACGACTCCATCGTCCGCCCGCTTCGTCGGTGGCTCGATGACCGTGACGTCGACTTCCGTACCAACCACACCGTGACCGATCTCGATGTTGTCCCGGGGCGCTCGGGGAAGACCGTCGAGGCAATTCGCTACAAGGGTGCTGACAGCACGGCGAAAGAGATTACCGTCGACCCAGCAGACTTCGTCTTCGTCACAAACGGCTCGATGACCGACGGTCTGAGTCTTGGGTCAATGACGGAGGCTCCCGACCTCAAGTCCAGCGGGACGTCCTTCGAGTTGTGGAAATCACTCGCCGAGGACCACCCCGAACTCGGGACACCCGAGGCGTTCGCCGACCATATCCCCGAATCGAAGTGGGAGTCGTTCACGCTCACGCTCCGCGAACCCGACTTCCTCGAACACATCGTCGAAGTCACTCGCGAAGAGCCCGGTAACGCCCTCGTGACGTTTACTGAGTCGAACTGGCTCATGTCCATCGTCACTGCTGCCCAGCCTCACTTCGCAAACCAGCCGGACGACGTGAAAGTCGTCTGGGGATACGGACTCTTCCCCGAGGAGAAAGGGAACTACGTCGAGAAGAAGATGGAAGACTGCACGGGTGAGGAACTCCTCGAAGAACTCTGCTACCACCTCGATTACACCGAGCACTTCGATGAACTCCGCGAAACTTCGACCTGTGTCCCCTGCATGATGCCGTTTATCACCAGTCAGTTCATGCCGCGGGTACCCGGCGACCGCCCGGACGTCATCCCTGCGGGGTCGAACAATCTCGCATTCATCGGCCAGTTCGCCGAAGTGCCCGATGATGTCGTGTTTACTGTCGAGTATTCGGTTCGCTCGGCGATGGTCGCCGTCTACGAGTTCCTCGACGTTGAAAAAGAGGTGCCCCCGATAAGCACGCATCAGTACGAACCCGATGTGCTACTGGACACTGCGAAGGCTGCATTCCGGTGATACGTCGTCCCCGTAGCTGAGCGTGATATTTTACGCCTTAGCATTCTATAGTAGCGTTTGCAAGTCATTGCACACTCGACCGACCGGTGTCGTGCGGTCGGATGTGTCACCAGTTGCAAACGCTACTATAATTTATCTTCCTCTATTAGTAGTCGACCGCATATAGATGTTAGCAGTTCGTCAGAACTGAACTATTCAGTGAGTTCGACGTGCTTGAACCGGGATTCGATAGTAGGGGTCGGACCGCGAGCCCACTGTCCTTCTTCTCACAGTTTGGTTTATCATGGGTAGAGAGACATTACAGCGCGGCAACCCTATTTGTACTCTCTCTACAGCGATTACGTTACTGTATACTGTGGTCTCTGTATTGTAGTTTTTATTCAAAACTCTGTGATGGAGTTTTGAGAATAAAACCATTCTATATTCTGTTTAGTAGATGTCTGTCATTCTATGAATATTGTAGATACTCTGATGGATTGGTTGGGTTATGTGATTTAGAACTAAATGTACTGTATTAATTCTATTATAGGTGGTCATTCTAGTCAATACAGAAATAATAGTTGAATCATCTAGTGTGTCACTTGTCTATTCTTCTGAGCATCTGGAGGTGTGCCATTAATAAAGTCTTCTAATAGTACTATTCTATCTAACGGTAGTTTTCACTAACCACAATACTATTGCTACTCGCCCCGTGGTATATCCCTATATAAATAACCGGGAGGTGTTATGATGTCCCCTCCGTGTCCCCTACTGAGTATCCGTGATGCAGATACAGGACCCGCAAGAGCAGTCGCAGGAGAACGACCCGAATATCGTCGTTTCGATTCCGACCCCTTCGATTTCGAAGAACTTCTCGAAGAGATCGTCAAATTGGCTTTTAAGGACATCGTCCTTGTTACTGTGCCCCATTCCGAATTCAGATGTCTGATATGCTGACATCAAACTATATATCATTCGGTTATTACTTCAATTTTTCCGTAATTGTACTCAAAATATTATGTTATACAGGAATGTTCTATCTCGGGCTTCGGCCTCTTTTTGTGCCTTTATCCTCGGTCTATCCAGTCTACCCGTAACATAGCGTATTTCCGAACCACTCGATGTTGAGGAGGGGTGAGAATAGTTAAAAACTAACGCTGTATTCTACTCTCGTCTTCTCATTCCCAGCGTAACACGTTTGGAATCTGGTCCGGTGCAGTAACACGAAGCATCGTGTACGCGATTCCAGAGAGACCGTGGAAGAACGTCGGGTTGGTGATGCGATTCGCATCGTCTTCTGTTCGGTATGTCCCTGATTCGTCCTTCCGGTCGACGATTGCACCAATCCGTTCTCTTGCGCCTCCATCCGGTAGCTCTCCGAGTCTTTCTGCTTCAAGGAGGAACTCGACACGTCCAGTTTCACCACAACAGAGGTGGTCGTACTCCTTGAGACCTCGCTGTGGGAACCCTTCGACTGCACGTTTGAGTCCCTTCGTCAGTATCTCTCCGTCGTCGTAGTTTACCATGCCTGCCCGTGCGAGCCCTTCGCCGCTTCGCCCGTAACACCACTGGTCGTGGAACCGGTTGTTCGACCAACTTCGGTTATCGGGCCAGTTGCGCTCCGACTCTGAATATTTCCGTGATTCGAATTCGAGTGCTTCGTAAGCCGCATCTCGATATTTTTCTTCGCCGGTCTCGTCAGCGAGTCGAATCAATGCGTATGCGATTCCGATAGCGCCGTGGGCAAATCCAGTGAGCGGTGGGGAATTGTCTAGTGTTTGCCACACCGCAAGCCCATCGTCAGTTTCGACACGATTTGCCAAGAGGTGCTCACCACACTTTCTTGCCGCCGATACGAGGCTCTCCGAACTGTGGCGGTCGTTTGCTGCAAGCAAGCCGAGTATCGTTCCTGCGGCCCCGCCGGAAACGTCGAACGTTGAATCGGTTTCGAACGTCTCGTCGGTCACGAACTCGGCTGTTCGTGCAGCGTCTTCGACTAATGTCTGCTCGTCGACCAACTCACCGACAACTGCGAGACCGTAAGCGACAGCACCGAGACCGTTCGTGCCGCCGTGCATATACAGGGCGGGTGAAATACTTTCGGCGCGGACTGCTTTGCGAGTCTCTTTGAGTATCTCTAGTGCGAACGTCTTGTACTGGTCCACCCCAGTGG
>NZ_JBZRPK010000682.1:0-15298 GCF_058382125.1 Haloferax sp. s1 | reverse complement strand
AGGCAATCGTCACGGCGGATACGACGCTTCTCGCCTCGATGGCCGAGACGGGCGGGACGGCGATTCGACTCAAGCCAGCAACGAGTGACGACCTCGAACGGCTTCCGACGTACCAGCGACCTGAGCAAGACATCGAAATCTCGATTCGAGACAACCCGTTCGTCAGAGAGTCGTTCGTGACCGCGACGGGGTCGAACTCGGGGGACTATATCGGCGGTACCACTGTCGAAATCGTCGTCGACGGCGAGAACGTGGCTACGTCGAACGTCCGGTTCCCACCCCACACGACCGACCAACAGGACACACTCTCGTACGCTATCGACACGCCCGGAACCTACGAAGTCACCGTTCGAACAGCCAACGGACAGACGCTCACTTCCGAGACGGTAACGGTGAAACCTCCGGAAACCGTTGCGAAACTCTCCGACCCGACGGGTGACGACGACGGTCCGGGAGCCTACACGTACCCGACAAACGGGGCGTTCAAAGAGGGAGCATTCGACCTGCAGTCGGTCACCGTCGAACAGACACCGGGCAGGTATCAGGTAACCTTCGAAGTGGAGAACTTGTACAACGCCTTCGGGAGCGGTCGAGGGTTCTCGCCACAACTGTTCCTCCTGTGGGTTCGTGACCCGAACAAAGACGGCGGAACCGACAGGAGTCTCGACGACCTCGGTGCAACCGTCTCGTTCGAAGATTCGTGGCACTACCGCCTCGAAGTAAGTGGGTTCACGAAGAGCGCCGTCGATGCGACTGGAGCAGCCCTCAGCGACGAATCGGGGAACGCCATCACACTTCAGGAAACTGTCGACCGCGAGTCGAATACGGTCACGCTCACGTTCGACCGAGCGGCCTTCGACGGCGTCGACGCGGGAACACTGGAAGTCGTCGCTGCGGTGCAGTCCGAAGACCGGGGGTCGCTTCGTCCGGTCAAAGAAGAACGTGGAGCGTACGTCTTCGGTGGTGCGAAGTCGGGCGCAGTCGACGACGCACCGCTCATTGCAGACCTTATCGTACCGGACGGGAATTCGCAAGCAACGGTGCTTGACTACGCCGACGGGGACCCAGCAACACTTCCGTACGTCGCACTGGAGTAAGTCGTCGGATGGTAGAAGCCGTCCAGAAAAGAGCCGTTACGAAGTCGAGTCGAGAACGGTGACACCGGTTATCTCGAACCGTGCGCCACCCGATTGACTCTCCGTAACGCCGATTTCCCATCCGTGGTTGTGGACGACAGTTTGGACGATAGAGAGTCCGAAGCCGGTTCCCTCGGGCGAAGTAGAGTATCCCGTGCTGAAAATTTGGTTCCAATCATCGGCCGGAATACCGTGGCCGTCGTCTTCGACGTAGAACCCATCGGCGAGACTACCGACAGATACAGTCACACCGTCACCCCCGTGTTCGATGGCGTTTCGAATGAGGTTCTCCAGAAGTTGTTTGACCTGTGATTCGTCGGCGCGGACGACGTGGTTGGTGTCGACTGCCAGTGTTGCCTCCCCTGTCTCGACAGTCCCCCAACACCGAGTCACAACATCTGCGAGAACGATTCGACCCGGGTCTCTGACTGCTGTTCCCTCTCGTGCCAACATCAGCAGGTCGTTGATGAGTTCGAACGTCCGGTCGAGAGCCTCGGCGGCTTTCTGCAAATCTTCGTCGTTGTCGTGTCGTTCCAGTGCAAGTTCGAGTCGCCCCTGGATGACGTTGAGCGGGTTTCTGAGGTCGTGGGAGACGACGCTCGCGAACTCTTCGAGACGCTCGTTTTGCCGACCGATGAGACGTTCGTACTCCTTGTCATCTGTCACGTCGCGGTAGACCCAGAGGTTTGCTGGACCTTCCGGGAGTGTGTAGGGAACGTAACTTTGCTCGAAGACCCGGCCGTCGGTCAGTTTGAACTCCTCGCGGTCAATCTGCTCTCGGTGTTCGAGAGTCTCGTCGATAGCCGAAACGAACGCTTCCGAATCAACAAAGAGGTAGGCAACACTCTCTGCGAGGCGTTCGCAGTTCATACCCACGAGCTCAGATGGAGAGCGTTCGAGTCCGAACATCTCGACGAGTCGCTCGTTCGTTGCGAGAATATTTCGTGACGCATCCTCGACGAGGATGCCTTCCGGCAGATGTTGGACAACAGTCCGAACAATGTGCGTCGAGTCGTGTGTGTCGGTCATGCGGGGGCCGGCGAGTCAGTCGCTCGTACCGAATGGAGTCTCACCCCACATATAATTAATCAGTGTTCATCAGAAGGAGGAGAAAACGTACAGGACGTGTTAGACGGTCTGTTTCACGTATCGCCGTTCCCAGCGGCGGCGGTTCCTGATTGCTTTTTCGCCTTTCTCCGTGAGTACGTATTCGTTGGTTCGTCCGTTTTTACTCCCTTTGTCGACGAGACCCTGTTCAACGAGTTCATCGAGGTTGGAGTAGACGCGCCCCGCGAGCAGATTACGCCCCTGTGTCTCCCTCAGTTCCGATTTAATCGCTTGTCCTGACGAACCGCTCATTCCACTGATAACGAAGAGCAAATCGCGCTGAATCGCAGTCAGTTCGTGAACATCCATGAGAGAGCGCCACGGGTGCGACGTACATGAACCATCGAGATAGTTGCTCCTCTAAAAAGGTCCTAGAGGGGGACAACGATTCTCTCGCTCAATTGTAACAACTGGAACCGAGGTGAAAACCGTTCTAGTAACCAGATAATAATCCGGGAAGCCGCCTATGTTCGAATTGGGTCGACGGACGCTGCTCCCCACCGGCGGTTGTCGACCTATCCGCGAACTATCGCAGAACCCGGCTCCTGTCACGGGCTGCGACTGGGGTGGCCTCACTCTTTCTTTTTCTGCCACCACTGTAAGATGTCAGACACATACACAACGAAACCATACACGAACTGGCGATTGACCACAGACGTGAAAGAACCAAGGCGGCTGCATTAGCCTCTATATTAGCAGTAGAGACATCGAATAAACTTACAGCAACAGTATTTCGACACGACAAATACACAAAATTAATATTTTGGCATAAGTCCGACCAAATAATTTAATTTGTCGTCTGTAACCGAGACTTCCTTCCCTCACACACAATCACACAGACAAATCGTAGTTATTCACACAAAAATATATGAAGGCTGTCCATATGAAGTCCAGATATCACAAGAATACAGAACATCTGTTTGTCTGAACTGAAATGGCAACCCAACTCACTCGCCGTGACTTTTCGACTGCGACGGGAGGACTCGCGTTGTTCGGTACAATTGGTGTACAACGGGTCTCGGCGGGATTCACAGCAGGCCTCGTCGGAACCGCCCCGTACCTCAGTGAACGTCTCTATCCAACAATGGGGACGGACGACGAGAACCCGACGCTCGTCGTCTACGTGAATTTCCTCTCCGAGGACTCGCAGTACTTCGTTCAGCACAACCTCGAGGACATCGTTCGCGAGTACGTCCTTCCGGGCGAACTCAATGTCGAACTTCGCTTCCTCTCGTACCGCCCGGACGCTATCGACGACTACCTCGTCAGCGACGACGAAGGAGAAGCCCGCGCGTCCCGCGCCGCCCACGGGGTCTGGGACGTCGAACCGGAGAACTTCTGGGAGTTCTTCGAATTCATGTTCTCGAACGTCACGACGAAATCCTACACGCACACCCAGTTGGAGTCCCATATGGGCCGCAGCGGAGTCCGAAACACGACAAAGATAGCCAACCGAGCATACCGCGGCCGATACAACAGCCTCGTTCGTTCTGCGACCGAAGAGGCAATCCGGTACGGCGTCCCCACCGTCCCTCGGGTTCGCCTCCTTCGTGACCACAAGCGCGGGAACTACACCGACATCCTCGGGTGGACGCAACGACGTCTCGATAGAGTCAACAGCGGAAGCGTACAGACGCACTCGCTGCTTCCGGGGACAAAATACGAGACGCCAGTCCACGTTATCGACTCGGGAAAACCCGGACCCGTGGCCTTTGTCGTTGGTGGGATGCACGGTGAAGACCGGGAGCGGAACACGCCCCAACCAAGGGGACCGCTTTTCCGTACAACGGGCGGGACCCCCCGGCCCCCCCCCGGGGCGAACCAGCCAGCTACGGATAGCAAGGCACGGTACACTATCGACGGCGATCTGAACCGCCAGTTCCCCACCGGAGAAGACCCGACGAGCACGCTCGCGCGGGCCATCTGGAACGAACTCGTCTCACACGACCCGGACGTCGTCGTCGACCTCCACAGTTCGAGCGGTATCTACAAGTACGACGGGAAGGTCGGACAAGCAATATTCCCCACCCGTGCCACACCAGAAAACGCGAGAGACGCCTGTAACGCCGTCAACGAGCAGTACATCGACCGCTCGGAGTACCCGCCGTACTACGACTTCAACCGCGGGAACTCACTAGACGGCTCGCGGCCCCTACTCATCCACAAAGTGTACGGCGACCTGCACCTGCCCGGATACATCGTCGAAACGACGCGTAAGGACACTCACTTCGAAGACAGGGTGATGTGGGAAGTCGCCGCCGCACGCGACCTGCTCTGGCAACACGGTATGCTCTTCGGGTGAGTTACTTCGACGAGTCCCAAACACCCGACACAGATACCTTAATCGACCGTTGTAGAGGCCGCACTCAGCTGTATTCTGGCTTATCTCGCGCATAATAACGCCCATCGTTCGACTACGTCAGGTATGCAGGCTATCGTACTCGCGGCAGGGAGAGGAACTCGAATGAAACCGCTGTCGAACGACGTGCCCAAACCCATGCTCTCGGTCGCGGGCCGACCTATCGCGGCACACACCGCTCGTGCGGCGGTCGAAGCCGGAGTCGACGAACTCATATTCGTCGTCGGCCACGGACAACAGACAGTTCGAGAGTACTTCGGGTCCACGTACCACGGCGTTCCGGTCACCTACGTGGTTCAGGACGAACAACAGGGAACTGCAGATGCCGTTCACGCCGCGAGAGAATTCATCGACGGCCCGTTTGCCGTCTTCTACGGCGACAACCTCTATGACACCCCGAGTATCGCCTCGCTATTTGAAGTTGCTCCGAGTGTTGCCTCAGTTTGTGTCTCGAACCCGTCGAATTACGGCGTCCTGAACGTCTCCGACGGCAGCGTCACTGGAATCGTCGAGAAACCAGACAGACCGCAGAACAACCTCGTAAACGCCGGTGCGTATGTTTTCCCCGAAGAAGCCCGCGACATGCTCGACGTACCACCAAGCGAGCGTGGTGAACGCGAACTGACCGACGTTCTCGAACAGGTCATCTCGGAACACGACGTTTCACCTGTCGGACTCGACCGATGGGTCGATGTTGGACGCCCGTGGGAGCTACTGGAAGCCAACGAGTGGAAACTCAGGACAATCGAGCGTCGAATCGACGGCGACGTGAGCGACGATGCGACCATCCAAGGCGATGTTGTCATCGAGGAAGGCGCGACTGTTCGCTGCGGGAGCGTCGTCGAAGGCCCCGCGTACATCGCCGCAGGCGCGTCAGTCGGTCCGAACG
Organism: Haloferax sp. s1; assembly: GCF_058382125.1. NCBI lineage: Archaea > Methanobacteriati > Methanobacteriota > Halobacteria > Halobacteriales > Haloferacaceae > Haloferax > Haloferax sp. s1. Next base: position 9,807 of record NZ_JBZRPK010000682.1, on the reverse strand, counting down.
CCTACATCCGCGGGTGCAGTTTCGTCGGGCCTGGCGTTCGCGTCGGCCACGCCGTCGAGATTAAAAATAGCGTTCTCCTCGAAGGCACAAACGTCGGCCATCTCTCGTATCTCGGCGATAGCGTCGTCGGGCGGCACGTCAACTTCGGTGCGGGGACCAACGTTGCCAACTTACGGCACGGCAGTGAAGCAATCACCGTCCCAGTCAACGGAGAGCCTGTTTCGACCGGTCGCAAGAAGTTAGGTGCTATCGTCGGTGACAACGTCAAGACGGGGATTAACACTGGACTCAACGCCGGCGTGAAACTATCCGAAGGCACGCAGACGAGACCCGGCGAGACTGTGGCGCGAGGCCGTTAAAACAGACGTTCAGGCGTCTCGTTCGAACGCTACTGAGAACGAGGTCGACAATCTATCCACGAACGCACCAACGATCATCAAAATCTATCCACGAACGCACCAACGAGTCACGAAACGCAGAACAGCGAACAACTGAGAGAACCCCGACCAAATCAGGAGTCCGTGAGCAGTCGCTCTGGGGGGCACAACACGTCGTTCGGTGTGAGGACGTTGTTGTCCACGGCGGCGTTCATCCACGTGGTGATGTCGTTGATGCGGAGTTTGACCCTGACCGGTAGTTTGTGGATACACGGATATCCGGGGAAGAGTTTGTGGTCGAGTTCGTTTTCCGCGTACTGCGCCTGCAGGTCGGGCCATGGTGCGCTGAATGGCTCGATGAGCGGGAGTTTCCGTCGCAGGAATTTCTCTATCTGGTTCTTTCGGTGCGAGTGATACGGCCGGTCAGGTGGGCGATGCCTGAAGATGTTCGGGTCGAGTTTCCGAATCGCCTGCTTCATCGTCTTCGTGTTCCGCTTTTCCGGCGGCGTCTTCAGGTGCCAGTCGATGAGTTCCGCGTCGGCCGCGACGAACGACTCGATGTAGTTATCGGACAGTTCGAAATGGAACGGGAGCGTCGGCTGGTTCTGGATACCGATGAGCGAGATGCTGTTGTAGACGTTATCGTAGCGGTCGGACCACTTATCGAGTTGCTCTTGGATGACATCGTCGATAAACCCCAGACTCGTGTCGAACTCGTCGTAACACTCGGGGAAGACGTGGTCGCACGCCGGATGATAGACGAATTTCGACGACAGAACTTCCGTGACGTTCGGGTCGGACTCGAGACCCTTCAACGGGAACTTGTTCCCGAAGAGGTTGACCACGTTCCGCGGGAGGAAGTGACCGCGGAGGAACGTATCGAAGAACAAGCCGTGGAAGATGGTGTCGACATCGATCTTGTCGTCACACCCTGCATGGTGGATGTGAATCGACTCGCGTGTCCCGAGAGTGTACTCGATGGTCTCTTCATCGACATTGAGATAGTTCTCATCCACGATGAGCGTCTCGTGGTCAGCGCCGTACTGGTTCGCGATGGAACGGGCGGCTTTTACCTCCGGGTGTTTAGGCGCACCGAGCGTGTAACACACGTCAATATCCGGATGCTGTGCGACGATGGCCCGGGAGTCGTAGCCGCCACTCAGGAGCAATCCATGTCGGCCGGGATAGATTGTTCGGCGCTTGATGGCACGTTCCAGCCGTGATGCAAGTTCGTCGACGTAGTCGAACTCATCCGGGTCGGCAGGGTCGTAAACGAAGCGCGAAAGCGTTCCAGCTCCGGAAGCGGTGATGTACCCATCGAACGGGATACACTTGAGGCGGGTGAAAACCGTCCGTTCGTCGACGACGACGCCCATATGAACGTATTCGAGTAGCCCACGGGTGTCGACTTCCGTGCTGGGAATGGCCGACAGAACACGCTGAGGGTTCGTCCCGAACACCCGACCGTCGGGTGTGTCGGCGTAGAAGCACTGCCACGTGCGTGCCGGGTCGGTTGCGATGATAGCATCGTCGTCGTATTCGACGAAGGCGAGGAACGACCCGTTGAGCTCAGAGAACGCTTCGCGGCCGACCACCTCGTATCTATCCAGCGTGTACTCGGCCAACGGAGTCGAGACGCCGTCCGGCGGGAGAATCTCCCCCCAGAGGACACAGCTGCCTCGTTCGTCACTGTACGTCGACGACCGACCCGGGAACCCGAGCGCCGGGTCACGAATCGCGACGGTGGCGCACTCGCCGTCTACAACCCAGTCGAAACTCGACCGGGACACGAGACTGTCGAACATGCCGTCATCATCAAGGACGCCAAACAGTTCTTTGTTCATCGTCAGGAGATGCGATTCGATAGGGGATTCATTCGACAGTGACACTCTTTGCGAGGTTGCGGGGCTTGTCGATGGCCCTCCCCAACTCGGTTGCGCAGTAGTACGAGAGGAGTTGTAACTGGACGTTTGCGAGGAGGTTCGAGCAGACCGGATGCATATCGGGGATCGAGAGGTGGTCGTCCGCGGTGTCGACGATGCTGTGGTCCGACGTCGAAACGGCGATAATCGGTGCTCCACGCGTCTGTGCCTCCTTGGCGTTCGTCACCGTTTTCGAACTATCGTCCGCACAGACGGCGAAGACCGGCGTACGGTCGGTGACGAGTGCCAACGGACCGTGTTTGAGTTCGCCGGACGCGAACCCCTCGGCATGCTCGTAGGTGATTTCCTTGAACTTGAGCGCACCTTCCTTTGCGACTGAACACCCGAGTCCGCGTCCGATGAAGAAGTACGCGTTCTCGTCGAGGTACTTCTCGGCCAGACGAGTAGCGTTGCTCGACTGGAGCACCCTCTCGACGGCATCAGGAAGGTCGGTCAAATCCGAGAGGAGTGCTTCGATGTTATTGACTCGAGATGCGTACTGGTTGACGCGGGCGAGATGCTGGCTGAGGAGCGTGAGCATCGCGGCCTGCGAGGAAAACGTCTTCGTTGCCGCCACGCCGATTTCGGGACCTGCGCGGATGTACAGCGGTTCGTCTGCTTCGCGGGCGACGGTCGATTGGACGACGTTCGTCACCGCGAGCGTGTCGAGGCCGACATCGTTCGCACGGCGGAGTGCGCTGAGGGTGTCCGCGGTTTCACCGCTCTGGGTGACCGCGACGAAAAGCGTGTTGTTCGAGGGAGTACCCGCGGTCAAATCGTACTCACTGGCGCGAATCGCACGCGCCGAAAGCCCACAGCGGTTCAACAGACACGCTGCGAAGAGCGCAGCATGATACGAAGTCCCACATCCGACGAGGTGGACGGTTTCGACCTCCGAGAGGTCGCTTTCGATGTCGAGGTCGGTCGAACCCGAATCGAGATCGACTCGCCCCTCAATCGTCTTCCGGAGTGACGTCGGTTGGGTGTGTATTTCTTTGAGCATGAAATGGTCGTACTGGCCTTTGCCCGTCTCGTCGGGTTGCCAATCGACCTGTTCGACTTCGCGCTGTACCGACTGGTCGTTGTCGTCGACGATGTTGACGCCATCCGCTCGGACCTCGATTGTGTCTCCGTCCTCGAGATAGACGACGTTGTCAGTGTGGTCGAGGAACGCCGGAACGTCGCTTGCCAGAAAGTACGTGTTCGCTTCGACGCCGAGCACGAGCGGCGACCCCTGACGGGCCGCGTAGATGGAGTCGTTTTCGTCGACGACGACGGCAATCGCGTAACTACCCTCGAGTTCGTTTACCGTGTGCTGGAAGGCTGCAAGCGGTTCGTTCCCGCGTTCGAGGTAGTAATCGACGAGGTTCGGGATGACCTCGGTGTCGGTGTCGCTCGTGAACTCGTATCCATCGTCGATGAGTTTCGCCTTGAGCGCCTCGTAGTTCTCGATGATACCGTTGTGAACGGCCGCAACCCGGTCCGTTTGGTCCGTGTGCGGGTGCGCGTTCTCGTCGGTCGGCGGGCCGTGTGTACTCCATCGAGTGTGTCCGATGCCGATTCGCGTCTCGGATTCCACGTTGGCGATGGTCTCTTTGAGGTCTGAGACCTGCCCCGAGCATTTCCACACGTCGAGTCCCGTCCCGTTTTTGACGGCGATACCGGCGGAGTCGTAGCCGCGGTACTCGAGTTTTTCAAGGCCGGTTACGAGCGGGTCGAGAGCTTGCCCGTCACCGACGTGCGCGATAATACCGCACATATTAGCGCCACCTCCGAGCGCGTCTCGTTCGACGTCCACTCACGCTCCACGAGCGGGGCGCTGTGCGCGATGCGGCGCAGTCTGTTTCTTTCGAGCGTTGAATCTGGCGTATCATGGTTTGTGAGGGGAACGGTAGACGGCTGGCCGCCCCCTACGAACCACATACAGTGAAACCCCCATTACTATAAACGAGCTAAGTAGTCATCGGGCGGCTAGAACTGGTAAAGCCGTCCTCTCGTCGGTCGATTCCGCGGTGTACAGAACACCCGAACCACCGTCTCCCTGGCCGTGTCTCACCTCCAAGCAACGGATAAAGCCAGCTTACCGGGCCGATAATACTGTCATCCAGCACGAGTTGTTTGGGAAATGAGGGTGGTAGCTACGTTCCGGAAAGAACCGGCGTTGGTTCCGCGCCGGGAAGCGTACAAATCGTAACGTGGCCGTTCGAGTAGACGTAGTTCGTCGTTGGCGGACAGACCGCCGTCTTCGGCGGGTTGTAATTCTGTACTGTCCCAGTCGCATTGTTCATGAAGTACGAGGCGTGTTCGGACTGGTACGTCCGATACACCATGATTCCTTGCGAAATCGGTCTCCCTCGTTTCATCGGTAACGCTTCCGCGGGATAGGCTTCTGTCCGCTCCCAGACTGTCCCGTACGGCAGGTCCGTGTAGAGTTTCGCTCCTTTTCTAGTCGGACGAGCAGCACCGAACGTTTCGACTGCGGCGAGTTCTGGGTCCGTGTACGAGAGCCGTTCGTGCTGGTTCGGAAACACCGGGCTGTCCATCGCGCCGTCGTTCGACATAATCATCACGTTCGGGTAGAGCAACACGAACAAGAGTAAGACGACGCCGATAACCTTGAGCGAAGTTCGGTCTGCAAGGTGTCGGAACCCGACGACCCCGATGATAGCGAGAAGAGCGTACAGGAATCCGATCCATCGACCCGGAACGAAGTTCTCGATACCGAAAAGCGGGAGTCCGAGTACGACGAACATCATCGCAATAATCGACCCGACGAAACAGTAGGTCGTCTGGGTTGCCCGCGACCGTCTGAGGACGGTGAGACACCCGATGACACCGGCGAAGATGAGCAAGAGGAACCCAGCTTCGGTGACGTAGGTAGACACCTGAGAGAGGAAGGTTGGACCGGTCGACTGCGCCGTTCCGGAGGCACCGGTCGAGCCGCCGCTGCCGCTGACACCGCTCAGGAAGCCAGCGTTGAACAAATTCACGTAGAAGTAACTGAGCACGGTTTCGAGGAAGGTATCCCCCTTGTACGGCGTCAGCGACCACGTAAACACGATGAGACCGATATTGAACCCCACGAGACCGGCGAGGTTCACCGGAGTAGAACCGCCGCCCGTAAGCGAAAGCGGGTCCGGTTCTTCGGTGAAGAAATCGAACTGAAGCAACACCTGTGCGACGAACCCGAAACAAAGCAACACCAGCATGATGAACGACGAGACCTGATGGGTCAGGATGACCGTCGTACTAAACAGCACCAGAAGCCCGAAGTCACGCCACCTGTCGCTCGCGTGCATAACCCGGACGAGACTGTACATGCACGCAAGGAAAAACAGGAGACCCATGCTCGTCGGAATGAGGTGGATACCCCACCGGACGACCTGGTCTCCCATCGCGTAGAGCGCGGCGGCCGCAAGCGCCCACCGAAGCGGAACGAGCAATCGAGCTGTCCCATAGACGAAAAGCGAGACGAGCGGCATCACGATACCGAGCGAGAGGTACAGCGCGTTCCGAAGCGACAGACTCAGCAAGTGCGTCGACGACGACGCAAGCAGGTGAAACAGCGGCGATGCGTAGTACTTGTTGTCGTTGATAGCCGACAGCGAGTCGGCCTGTAGTATCATCTCGACGAACGTCGTGTGCGACCAGACGTCGATACCGACGTATCCCGTTGTCGTGTAAAGCGCGGCAAAACGCACGACGAACGAGTAAATCACGACCTGTGTGAGAAACACCCCAGAGCGCAATTCTTCGTCCGGTGAGAGCAGTATTTGTCCGAGAAGTAAGACGCCGACGACGCCGCCGATGTCCATGAAGAGGACGCTTCGTTCACCCTGCAACACCGCGAGCGTGACCATCGCCGCAAGTCCGAAGAAGATGCCAACAGACAGAAGTCTGGTGACTGATGGCGTCAGCGTCGGAAGGCCGTCTGTCGTTTCCGTGCCCCGGGACGCGGCAAGGTAGAGAATACAGCCGGCCCCGAGAATCGGTGGAAGCGTCACGATGAAAATCTGTGACGAGAAGAATCGGATGGGGAACAACCCGAGAGCGAGCACAAGGCCAACGACCGCTGCGAGTACGTCGAGTTCTGTTTGTTGCAACCGTTCGCGTATCGATGAGATGAGGTTCATATGTTGAGACGTGCGTAACGCTGGAGTCGTTCGAGATGGACCACAGACACCGTTAGATAGTTCTTAGTTCTTTATCTGGACCGTAGAACACTTCCTGCCAATCGCGGGCGACGCGCGTACCCCAATCGATATCGACTGGAGGAAGTTCACGTCCGAGCGCATACTGCACGCCGAGCGCAGGCATGTTCGCGCCAGCGCCGACACACGCGGCAATCGACTCGGACAGACACGGGTCAACGGTGAGGAGTTTCGGGACTCCACTGGCAGTGTACTTAAATTGGAAAGCGACGTTGTACTCCAACTCCAAGAATGAACAGATTTCGCGGGTCCGCTCGATGAGTTCCGGGCGTTCTTCGACCGTGCTTGTAAACGAGTGGCCGTCACACGATTCGTTGTGGGAGCGAGAGACGACAACTGGAGTGTCTGCTGTACGAGAGAGAGCATCCACGGTGAACTCTTCACCGGGAAGGTACTCCATGACGACGAGATTCGGGAATTCGTCGATTTCCATGAGGATGGGAAGGACGTTATCCAACGTAGTCACGGTGCTGTTCGGTTTATGATTCGTCAGAATTCCCGACCGGTCTATCTTCGAATCGAGAATGTGAAAACCACGCATCTCGTTGGCGATAGAGGGCTTGAAACAGACACGTTGGTGAGGGTAGCCGAGTGCGTGAACTGCGTCGATAAACTCTTCTGGAGTAGTAACGCGATAAAATTCGGGCACAGAGGGGTGAACCTGTTTGGCGAGTCGGTCGTAGAGTTCCCCGGTGTCGCTTGTAATCGACACGGCACGCGGGTCCGAAACCATCACTTCGATGCCGTCGTTTTCGAAGGCTGATTTCGCTTCAGCAAGCAACCGAAGTTCCGCGGCCATGAGGGGAAGAATCACATCAACGTCTTCCCTCCGGGCGATTCCTCGTACGTCGGAGATGTAATCGCCGCCGTTAACGGGGGAGACAGTAGCCGCTGTGTCGACGAAACTGAATCCGCACGCATCAGGGTCCGTATCTACGCCGACGACGCGAGCGTCGAACGCCTCGGTCTGACGGAGGGCTTTGACGATCCCCGACGTGCCGAGTCGACCGGCACCGGCCACCATCACGGTCACATCACCGTCACGGCTCGAAGATTGAACTGTATCCAGCAGTGTCATAGTGATAGTTCAAGAACTACACGGTCCTTATTATATACTTGGTAAATGATGTGTGCCCGCGCGATTCGACAGAACACGGGTTCCCACGCGCCCAGCATATCGACCAGTTTGGTTCGAGGCGGGAGAGAAGAGGGGTACTTACCCCCGGACCGAGCATGGGACGGACACTCGACCAATGGGTCAGACACTCAGGCCACCACCTGAGAGACGACGTGAAATTCGCGGCTTACGTTCCGGCCTCGAGAACCCGCTGGACGATAATGTCCGTCGCGTCCACTTTTTGATTGAGGAGCGCCCGGCGTCGTTCGTCCCAATCGATGTCGGACAACCGGAGAATGTCGACCGCTCGCTTCACGGCGTGCTTGTTTCGGTTCTCGCCGTGGTACCCATACAGCAGGTCGAACGACGCGAGGTCACGCATCAGTCCGGGGGCCGCACTGTGGACGTACACGGTCGGTGTCCCGAGGACCGCGCTCTCCGAGGCCATCGTTCCACTCTCGCCGACGAAGAGGTCGGCGTACGCGAGCACGTGGTGGATGAGATGGGGGTCGATATCGATATCGTACCCGTCGAGTTCCGGAGGGAGCGCGTCGTCCTCCGCCGACACGAGAACCGTCGCACCCGCGTCTTCGAGACGGCCGACCAGTTCAGTCAGTCTGTCGAGACCGGCATCCCCAACGTCGTGTGCGGCACCCCAACTGACGAGTCGGAGGACGGCGTAGGTGTCGTCGGCATCGACCGGCAGGTCGTCGAGGGTGGACGGGTCGGGGTCGAATCGGTCGGGATGGAGGTACGCAAGCTCGTGATAGCTTGGATAACGGTAGTGGTTCGGGCCAGCGTCGTCGTGGTAACAGCCGGGTGTTGCAACCTCGTCGGCGAAGGGGAACGTAAGCGCATTCGAAAGCGTCGCGTGTTCCGTGTCGGTGAACACGACGCATTTCGCGCCGACGAGTTGTGCGACGTGTGACGCCTCGAAGCCGCCGATTGCGGCCATCACGTCCGGCTGGATTTCCTTCGCTTCGCGGTAGAGCCGATACTCGATTGCGAGTGTCGACAGCGCGACGCGGGGGAGCGACCCGCCGCGAGAGCCCAGAACCTCGTACTCGATTCCGTACTCATCGAGCAACGCAAGCGCCACGTCCTTGTCGAGCGCGCGGACGTGCACCTCGTGGCCACGCGCCTCGAACTCGTCGATAGCGTGTTTGAAGAAGTGGACGTGTGCGGGGTGCTGAATCGTGATGAGGATATCCATCGGTGAACAGGGATGGGAAAGCGGTGGTCTCACAACTGCGCGTAGTGGAAGCCGTGGGCGGCGGCCTCGTCGGCGTCGAACACGTCCGCCACGTCGACCATGACCGGGTCGGAGCCGAGACCCGCCGCCATCGCTTCGAGGTCGTACGCGGCGAACTCGTCGTGGGCGGTTGCGACGACGACGCCGTCGTAGGCCTCGAAATCGACCGTTTTAGTCACGTCGATTCCGAAGACCTCGCGCGATGCATCGGGGTCGGCGTGCGGGTCGTACCCCACGCAGTCGATGTCGAACTCGTCGAGTTTCTCGATCATCGTTCCGACCTCGGAACTCCGGATGTCGCCGACGCCGGGTTTGTAGGCGAGACCGAGAACCAACAAGCGGGTGTCCTGAAGGACGCGCCCGGAGTCGTTGATGGTCTTGACCGTCTTCCGGGCGGCGTGGACGGGAACGTACTCGTTAATCTCGCGCGCCTGAAGGACGAGTTTCGGCGAGAAGCCCTCGCGTTTGGACCGGTAGGTGAGGTAGAACGGGTCGACCGGGATGCAGTGGCCGCCGACGAATCCCGGCGAGTAGCCGTCGTGGAAGTTCCACTTCGTCCCCGCGGCTTCGAGGACATCCTCGGTCGTCAGGCCCATGTGGTCACAGGCGATAGCCAGTTCGTTGACGAGCGCGATGTTCATGTCGCGCTGGACGTTTTCGATGACCTTCGACGCCTCCGCCGTCTCGATATCGGGTGCTCTGTGAATACCCGCATCGACGATACTCCCGTAGAGTTCGGCGAGTTCGTCGCGGACGCGCTCGTCGTTCGCGCCGACGACTTTGACCACGTCGCGGACGCCGCGACCGGTGTCGCCGGGCGAGGCGCGCTCGGGCGAGTAGCCGACGAAGATGTCTTCGCCGACAGTGTAGCCTGATTCGGATTCGAGCGCGGGCACGAGAACCGATTCGGTCGCACCCGGGTAGACCG
>NZ_JBZRPK010000348.1:2878-3423 GCF_058382125.1 Haloferax sp. s1 | reverse complement strand
GCTGGCGGGGGCGGCGGCCTACTCCTCCCCCCCCCCCCCTCCCTGGACGAGTGGTTTTCCCGCCGTGATTCGTTCGACGAGCGCCTCGCCGTCCCGCCGTTTACCGTCGATGACGTGGCCAGTCGCTTCCGCGGCCGATTCGCCTCGATTCTCCGTGACCATCCCGGCGTCGCGCTCGTCGACCTCGACGCCCAAACCGTCGAACGCGATGGGTCGTACAGTCAGGGTATCTCGTTCGATACGCCGGTTCCGTCGGTTCCCCGCGACCGCACCCTTCGATTCCCGCACCGCGCCTACGAGGACTGTCTCACCGCCGACCAGTCAGACGCCCTCGCCGCGCTCGAAGCCCTCAGGAAGTCGGAACAGGCGGTCGTCGTCGAAGCCGACCGGGGCCGCGGGAAAACGAGTGCAGCTGGCCTCGCCGCCGGGAGCCTCGCCGCCGAGGGGCGGGACGGGGGCGTGACCGCACCAAACAAACGAAACGCCGCCGGGGGGGTCGTCCCGGGCGGACGACCCCCTGCGAAACTCGACAAAATCGGCGCCGG
>NZ_JBZRPK010000348.1:0-2868 GCF_058382125.1 Haloferax sp. s1 | reverse complement strand
CCAAGGGCCGACGACGTGTCCGTCCGGGCCGCACGCCTCCTGGCGAACCTGGCCAACTGCGTCGCCGGGGGCGCGGACGAGCCCGACCTGGCGCCCCCCGGTGGGGGGCGCGTCCGCTCGTTCCCCCCCCCGGAAGCGGGGGAGGGCGCCGCGACCGCCGAGACCGACGCCCTCATTGTGGACGAAGCGGCCGCGCTCCCCGTTCGACTTCTCGCGTCGTTTCTCGATGCGCCCGCAGTCGCGTTCTGTACGACTGTCCGCGGATACGAGGGTGCAGGTCGCGGTTTCGCCGTCCGGTTCCGTGACCGACTCGACGAGTCTGAGTACGAAGTCACTGACGTACGCCTCGACGACCCGATTCGATACGCTGCTGGTGACCCTGTCGAATCGTGGGCGTTTCGCGCGCTTCTTCTCGACGCCCGTCCGCCTGTCGACCAGTTAGTCGCGGACGCAGCCCCGGAAAACGTCTCGTACTGGACGCTCACGCCAGACGACCTCCTCGCCGACGAACACCTCCTTCGGGAGGCGTTCGGCCTGCTCGTTCTCGCCCACTATCGCACCGAACCGGACGATTTGGCTCGGCTCCTCGACGCGCCGAACCTGACGCTCCGAGCGCTCACCTACGAGGGGAGAATCGTCTCGGTCGCGCTGCTCGCCCGCGAGGGCAATCTGGCTGCCGAGACGCGAACGCACATGTACGACGGCGGGCGCATCCGTGGAAACATGCTCCCCGACGTGTTCACCAGTCAACTCCGCGACGAGGACGCCGGGATTCCTGTCGGCTACCGCGTGATGCGAATCGCCACCCACCACGCGGTTCGTTCGTCCGGACTCGGCTCACGATTGCTCTCTGAGATTCGCGAGGAGTTCGAAGCCGACGCGGACTACCTCGGTGTCGGCTTCGGTGCGACCCCGGAACTCCTCTCGTTCTGGCGTAAGAACGGCTACAGCACGGTTCACCTCTCGACCACCCGAAACGACACCAGCGGCGAGTACTCCGCGCTCATGTTGCACCCGCTCTCGGAGGCCGGCCACGAACTCCACGACCGACACGCCGACTGGTTCCTCCAGCGCGTCGGTGACGTACTCGGAGACGCCCTTTCCGACCTCGATGCCGATGTCGCGCGGGCGGCACTCGCCGCCGTCGACGCCGACTACGAGGCCGCGCTCTCGGACTACGAGTGGCGTGTCGTCGTCGGGGCCTCCTACGGACCGGGGCTCTACACGACCGCTCCCGGTGCATTCCGGAGACTCGCACTCGCACACCTCACGTCACCCGACTGTGCCTCGCTTTCGGCGCGAGCGGAGCGCCTGCTCGTCCGAAAAGTGTTACAAACGCGAGCGTGGTCGGCGGTGGCCGACGAACTCGACTTCCACTCGACTGCGCAAGCGATGCGCGCACTCGGCGACGCCTACGAACCGCTCGTCGACGAGTACGGCGGCGACGTGGCACACGACGAGCGCGAGCGGTATCAGTAACACCTGTCAGATCGCTGCTTCGAGCCGAATCGCCGATACACCGATGGTCGTCGGGGCCGACAGATTTCGCATGGCCGAGTGCAGCGAATCCGACTGCGAGAACGTCGCGGCGGTCAGACTCTACATCCCGTGGGACGCCGACAGAAACGTCTGTACGGCACATGCTCGGGCGCTCGCCCAGCAGGATGGCGTCGTCGCCGAACCCCTCGACGGCGCAGCAGAGAATTGGTCGTAGATCCGGTCCGAGACCGGTAGCGCAGCGCGTCCGCTCTCCCAACAAGGTCGATAAAAACCCGGGTTCGGGTTCGATGGCTCCACCTGCGCTTTAGCGGAGCCTGACGGCCATCATCACTTCGTCGACGTACTCGCCGTTGATTTTGTAGTGGTCCTCGCGGACGGCTTCCGTCTCCCAGCCGTGGTCTTCGAGGAACTCGATTGCTCCCTCGTTGGTCGCGGGCACGCTGTTGTACAGTTTCTCGAAGCCGTGTTCGCGGGCCCAGTCGACGCCCCGTTCGAGGAGTTTGCTCCCGATGCCGTGGCCGCGGAACTCCGGTCGCGTTCCGACGGTGAGCACGGCCGTGTGGCTCAGTTTCTCCGCTTCGGGCAGGTCGAGGTGGACCCATCCGGCGAGTTCGTCTTCGACGGTCGCGACGAACACCATCCGGGAACGGACCTCGTTGTGCCGGAGGACGACTTCTTCGTGGTCGAGCACGTCCGCGACGGTCTCTCCCTCGATGTAGCGGCCCTCGTCTGCAACCTCGTGAATAGCGTCGACAAGGCTTTCGAGGTCGACATCCTGTGCCATCCGAATCGTTACGTCGAGGTCGTCGAGTTCGAACGTCTCCTCTTCACCCGGCGCGTAGGCGACCTCGACGTGCTTTCCGACCTTTCGGATGTAGCCGTCGCGCCGCAGAATCGTCAGGTGAGTTCCGAGCGCTACCGGTTCGAAATTGAGCGCTCGCCGAACCTCGTCCTCCCGAACGGTTCCGTGGCTTTCGATGTATTCGTAGATATCTTTCCGGTCTTTGTGTCCGAAGTTGAGACTATCTGTTACTTCCATGGTACACAATCACACTCATGGTTAATAATTGTTGTTCGTAATGGTTTTGACGAATTGTCGGTTTTTTTCACAATAGTCTCTGGAACACCGGCGGTTTCCTCGTCGGATGGCGGGTACCAGCTGTCACCTTTCACCGCCCCGCCGGCACACACGTCAGCAACAGCGCCCCATCGCGGAAGCTGTGCGTCTTGAGAAGCACCTCGGCGGCCTCTCGCCCAGGGAAGTCGGCGTCGAGGTCGACCTCGTAGCACCCGGCGTACAGCGTGAGCCAATCGTTGAGGGTTCCGTGACGTAACTGCAAACCCGCCCCGGCGAACTCAACTATTCCC
>NZ_JBZRPK010000349.1:0-3439 GCF_058382125.1 Haloferax sp. s1 | reverse complement strand
CGCAAATCGCGGCCAAGGAGGACGAAGACCTCCACGCGCGACTCAACGCCCTCGAATCGGACCTCGTCGAGGTAGACGAGAAAATCGAGCACTACGAGTCTCAACGAGACAAAGCTAAATCGGCCCTTGACGCCGCCCAATCGACGCTGGACGAACACGCAGAAAATCGGGAGCGACTCGCCGAAGTCGAATCCGCCATCGAGGACCTCAAATCGAAAGTCGCGGCCGACGAAGCAGAGCGCGACAAACTCACGGAGCGAATCCGGGAACTCGGTGAGGAACTCGACGACCTCGGCGAGGACATCGAAACCGTGCTGGAGCAAACCGCACTCGACGATGCCAGCGAGGAGGCAATCGCCGCCCGTCGGGAGGCGTTCGTCGACCGCGAGTCGGAGATTCGAGACGAACTTTCGGAAGCCCGGACGCGGGCGCAAGGACTCGCCACGCAGGCAGAACGGCTCGAAGAGCGCGCAGACGACCTCGAAACTCGCGCCGAGGAGAAACGCGAGGCCGCCGAAGCGGACGAACAAACGGCCGATGAGGCAGCGAGCGAACTCGAATCGTTCCGCGAGACCAGCGCAGACATCGAAGCCTCGCTCGAAACCATCGAAGCGTCGTTCGCTGACGCGCCCGTCGAACTCGGCGAGGCGGCCGACCTTCTCGACGAACGCCGGAGCGACCTCTCTTCGGCCCGCGAGTCACTTGCCGAAACCGAGACCGAGTTGAAGAACGCCCGCGAACGACTCGCCGAAGCCGAGGAACTCCGCGACGCGGGCAAGTGTCCGGAGTGTGGCCAACCGGTCGATGGCTCCCCCCACGTGGACGCCATCAGCGAACGCGAGGGGGCGGTCGAGAGACTCGAATCCGAGCGAGAGACGCTCGAATCGAAGGTCGAGTCACTGAAAGAAGCGGTCGAAGCGGCTGAGAAACTAGTCGACGCCGAAAGCCGCGCCGACTCCTACACAGACCGGCTCGAACTTGCCGCCGAACGAATCGCCGACCGCGAGGAGACGGTCGAAACTCGACGTGAGGCAGCTACGGAGAAACGTGAAGCCGCAGACGACCTCGAATCGGAGGCCGAAGAAAAGCGCGAGGCGGCGACGAAACAGGCCGAGCGCGCGGCGGAAGTCGAGGAGACGGTCGAGTCCCTCGAATCGGACCTCGAATCGCTCGATGCTCGCCGAGAGCGACTGGACCGCGTTGAATCTCTCGTTGACACGCGAGCGGACACGGTCGATGCCCGCGACCGCCTCCGAGAGAAGCGCGAGACGCTTGCGGACGTAAACCGCGAGCGACGTGAACACCTCCAAGAGCGCCAGAAGCGACGTGACGAACTCCGCGAGACGGTCGACGAAGATGCGGTCAAGAAGGCCAAAACGAGCAAACAGAAGGCCGAAACGTACCTCGAAAAGGTCGAAGACGAAGTGCTCCCAGACTTGCGGGAGCAACGCGACGACCTCCAGAGCCAAATCGGTGGCGTCAACGCCGACCTCGAACGACTCGACGAACTCCGCGAGCGCCGCGAAGAACTCGCTGAGCGCGTGGATGCCCTCGAATCGCTCCACGACGAGGTCTCGACGCTCGAATCGACCTACGGCGACCTCCGGGCGGAACTCCGCCAGCGGAACGTCGAAGTGCTCGAACGGATGCTCAACGAGACGTTCGACCTCGTGTACGCCAACGACGCCTACTCGCGCATCCGACTCGACGGCGAGTACGGCCTGACGGTGTTCCAAAAAGACGGCACGGCGCTCGAACCCGAGCAGTTGTCGGGTGGCGAACGCGCCCTGTTCAACCTCAGCCTGCGATGTGCCATCTATCGGCTTCTCGCCGAGGGTATCGACGGCGCGGCCCCGCTCCCGCCGCTCATTCTCGACGAACCGACCGTCTTCCTCGACACCGGCCACGTCTCACGACTGGTCGACCTCGTCGAGGACATGCAGAACCGCGGCGTCAAGCAGATTCTCATCGTCAGCCACGACGACGAACTTGTCGGCGCGGCCGACGACCTCGTCCGCGTCGAGAAGAACCCGACGACGAACCGCTCGACTGTCGAGCGGACCGACGCCCCGACGCTCGCCAGCGCGCTCGCGGACGACTGAGCGACCTCGTCGTCGTTCTACTCCGTTACTCACTCGTTCGCGCGCAACCGTTCGATTCCCTCTTTCGCGGTATCCGTTACCTCGTAGCCTCGCTCCCCGTAGACCGTGGTCTCTTCGACAAGTCCTGCGATTTTGAACTCGGTCAGGAGACCGTGGAGGTCGCTCTCACAGAGGTCGTACGCGCCGAGTAACTCGACGACTGGAAGCGGCCCGCGGTCCGCAAGGTCGACGAGGAGTCCGAGGCTGCGCTCGGTTGGGACTGCGACGAGGATTCGGCGGACCGGTTCAGGGACGGCGCGGGCGGCGGTTTCGAGCGGTGACTCTCCACTCACGGTTTCGAGTTCGTCGTTTGGAAAATGGCGCTCGTCGCCTGTCTTCGGGTCGCGGACGCGACTGGCGTCGCTGGAGCGCTTGACGAGCAGGTAGCGTCGGCCGTCGGGACCGCGGACGGTTCGCATGAAGGGTCGAAGGTATCGGCGACTGTTAGCGGTTGCGCTTGCTGGGGTCGTCGCTGTTGTCCCCGACTTCACAACTGTCTTCGTCCCCGACTTCACAACTGTCTTCGTCCCCGTCGTCATCGCTCGACCAGTCGCCGCGTTCGAACTTCTTGTGAGTGTAGTAGACGCGAACCAGTGAACCGACGCCTAAGAGGACGAGACCGCCGCCGACCATCGTCTGGCCGCGGAAATAGATGAGCATCGCCCCGACTGCGACGCCCGCAACGCCGATGTTTGCGAGGATAACGCTCGCCCAGAACAGTCGCGCCGCTTCGGGGTCGATGTCAGCGGAGAACTCCGGCATCTCCTCGTCTTCACCGGTCTCTTCAGTCTCCGTGTTGGCGTCTTCACCGGGGATACGGACACGTGGAATGTTCGGGAGGTCCTTCTCGGGATTTCCCCATCGGGCTTCCGGGTCGCCCCACCGCTTTTCGGGGTCGATTCGGGAGGCAACATCTTCCTCAGAACGCTCTGCGTTCTGATGGGCTTCGGCAGACGGCTCTGTCGTCTCCCGAACGTCCTCGCGTCGCTCGTCGTCCGTCACAGTTGTGTCGAGACGCCGTGCCGAGAAAAAAAGCCCGTTTCGGCCGAGTTAGGCGCAGTCGTCGAGGCGCATCGACCGCGTCGCCTCGACCCATGCAAGTGGGTTCTCCGCGTCGTAGAACACCACGCCACCGTCGATATCGTAGGATTCGATCGTCTCGGCGCCTGTCGGACCAACCGGTCCGTTGCCGTCGATCGTGCAGTCTCCCCGTACTGGTGATGCGGGGCCGGTCTTATCGTATGACAGTGTTAACCTTACACCGGTACATGTTTTTCCGTGATTTGCTTATAAGCGCG
>NZ_JBZRPK010000350.1:0-3443 GCF_058382125.1 Haloferax sp. s1 | reverse complement strand
CCGACCGCATGACAGCGGTCGACCGAGTGTGCAATGACTTGCAAACGCTACTATAAACCGAATACTCAGTCGTCGATAAGCTCAGCCGCCGTCACTGCACCGACATCACTCGACACTGTTTCGTCCGGGTCGGCGGCAAACACGTACCCGTAGGGCACGAGCAGTAGGCTTCCAACGCCCCCGATGAAGAGACCGAACAGGACCGAGAATATCGCGCCGAAGGCACCGAGGAGGAGCGCGTTCGCCCCGATGACGACAATCGGAAGGATGACGCTTCCCGCGACCAGCGATTTCCACGCTCGTCTACGGAGACAAAACCCTGCGAACAGTCCGAAGGCGGCAACCACGCCGGAAGCGGGCGTGAGCACGTATCGCATCGACAGCGACCCGCTTCCGGTGAGCGTCGTCGCCAGCCACAGGGCGAGGAGCGTTCCCGGAATCACCGCAAGTGCCGTCCTTTGGTCGAGCGGGCGGGCGGTACCGCGGCTTCGGAATGCGACGAGAAGGCCGAGTCCGGCGATAGTGTACGCCCATCCGACCGGATTAAAGAGGTACGCGCCGATAGCCGAGAAGAACTTCCCGTAGACCGCGCCGATGTTCTCCGGGTACACGAGATAGGAGGTCCCGCGACGACTGAATAGTCCTTGGTCCACGAACGACCCGACATCAACCGACCCGTCGTCGATTGCCGCTTGGACGTTGGCGCTCGCGTTCGCGGCGGGTTCCGTGGCGGCTTGGGACACAGTTTCCCAGTCGGTCGGCGAGAGGCGGAGCGTCGCGCTAACGGGGTCACCAGAGACGGTCAGCGAGAGACGGTAGTATTGCCCGCCGTAGACCGCAAATTCGGTGTCTTCGTTTATATCACTGAGGGCCATGTAGGCCTCGGATTCAATCTGACCGTCGAACGTTCCAGTCTCGGCGGCGGTCTCGACTGGTGCTTCGAGTTGCGGTGTTCCGTTGACGTGTCTGGAGAGGCTGACGATATCGGAGTCGTGTGCTGCGACGAGTTCGGGGGCGGTTTCGGCTGTCGCTTCCTCGGAGACGTACGTCGTCTGTAGTTCACCAGCAACCGAGAACGACTGGGTTATCAACACGCCGACGAGGAGGAGGGCGACGACGGCGGCGAGTCGTTTCAGTGGGACCATGCAGTCGCGTTCCGTTCAGGAGTAAAAATGTCGTTCGGTTGGATAGTAGTCGGGAGACGACCATCATCGAATCTGGTCGTCCCCGAATTCTCTTATCAGTCGGCCATAATTATCGACGTATGTCCCTCCAAAATCGACTTCGAGAGCGTATTCGTCCGTGGCACGCCGTGATTTTCACCGTGTTCGTCGCTGGAACGGTGTGGTCCCTGCGCGGAGAACCGCTCGAACCACTTCCGGTACTCATGGCCGTTGTCAGTGGCCTACTCGGTGCTATCGTCTTCCAGTTCACCGTCGGAAGCATATGGGGCTACGTCGTCGAATATCACAACGCAGGTGGTCGGTGGACCGACACCCCTCTCCTCGCACCGTTCGCCGTCGCCTTTGCCGTCGGTGCGGTAGTGTACACGACAATCACCGCCGAAGTCGCCGTCGCGGCGTGGGGCGCGTTCTGGGCGTTCGCCCTCGCCGCAGGTCTAGTCGCCGTCGCAACCCAGTTCTACGTCGGCTATCGTTCGCCTCCGGCCTGAAGCCACGGGACGAGGAAGTCGGCGACCGCATCCGCGACTTTTCCGTGCTGGCCGACGAAGAAGTGGTCCGCGGCGAACTCGACGACAGACTGGTGATACTCGCGTGCGCAGTCGACGACGGGTTCCCAGTCGGCGATGTCGTCACGGGTCCCGTAGATGACCTGTACAGGTACGGGAATCTGGTCGAAGACCGCGGTCACGTCTAGGTCGTCTGCAAGTCGTCCGGCGGGGCCGAGCGCCGATACGGCTTCTACGTCCGCGCCCTCCGCGGCGGCGAGAAGCGCCATCGCGCCGCCGAAACTGAATCCGAAGAGTGCGACGCGCTCGTAGCGAACGTTCGCCCACTCGACCGCCCGGAGCGTGTCGGCGCGTTCGCCGTAGCCTTCGTCCCACGCGCCGTAATCGAAGCGAAGACAGTCGATGCCGCGGTCGGTCAGCTCGTCGCTGACGGCGACGAGGCGGGAGTCGCCGCGGTGACCGGTGTGTTGTGGATGTGGCGGGCAGGCGACGACAACGGTGCTGGCTCTCGGTTGGTCGTCCTCACCGTCGCCACCGGTTCCACCGGCGGCGGTATCCAGCGTCGCACGCACGTCACGGCCGCCCGGTACCAGAATCGTGTCGGTCATACGGACCGGTTGAACTGGTGAGGTTTTAAGCCGAACGTCACGTAGGTAATGGATATGGGAATCCTCTCTCGCACGTCGTACGTCATTCGGTCGAAGATAAACGCCCTCCTCAACCGTGCGGAGGACCCGACCGAGACACTCGACTACTCGTACGAGAAGATGCGCGACGAACTCCAGCAGGTCAAACAGGGTATTGCCGACCTGACGACACAGAAGAAACGACTGGAGATTCAAAAGCGCCGCCTCGAAGAGAACGTCGAGAAGCACAACGACCAGGCCCGCGAAGCTGTCCGGCAGGACCGCGAAGACCTCGCCCGGCAGGCGCTCCAAAAGAAGCAGGCCAAGATGAACCAAATCGAGGAACTCGACGCGCAGATTGCGGGCCTCCAAGAGACCCAGAACTCGCTCGTCCAGAAGAAGAACGAACTCCAGGGCCGCATCGAGGAGTTCCGCACGAAGAAAGAGACGATGAAGGCCCGCTACGAGGCCGCCGAAGCGTCGAGTCGCGTCTCCGAAGCCATGTCCGGCGTCGGCGACGAAATGTCCGACGTGGGCCGTGCCCTCGAACGCGCCGAAGAGCAGACCGACGAAATGGAAGCGCGTTCCGCCGCGATGGACGAACTCGTCGACGAGGGCGCGTTCGACGAGGTGCTCTCGGACAAGGACGCCATCGAGCGTGAACTCGAAGCCGGACGGTCCGACGCCGAAGTCGACACCGAGTTGGAGACGCTGAAATCCGAGATGGGTAAATCGTCCGCCCCAGCCGAAGACGCGGAATCCGATTCCGACGTGGATGTCGAATCCGATGTTGAAACGGACGTCGAGGCAGATGTCGATGTTGCCGACGAGGAAGTCGAAGCGGAACTCGAAGAACTGAGGAGCGAAGACGAGTCGTCCTGAACCGCTGTGGGCCGTTAAACGCTCACGGTTGGCCCCGCACCGTGCCGCATCGCGCCGCATCGCGCTACACCGTGCCGCCTACACCGCGCAACATCGCGCCGCGTTGTAGTTCGGCTGTGCCGCCCTTCAGAGAGACGCTTCGGGCGAGTGACTGCCGCCACTAACTTTACTGCGCCACTCAACACCACGATATGGCGAGCAACGGCGGTCCGTCGTCGGGTGAACCCGACGATACGATGCGAGAC
>NZ_JBZRPK010000351.1:0-3444 GCF_058382125.1 Haloferax sp. s1 | reverse complement strand
CACATGCGCTACGTCGAAAACCACGACGAGACGCGCTATGCGACCGAATGCGAGGAGGGGACCCTCCGTCCCGCCGCGGCGGCGACGTTCACCCTGCCCGGCGTGCCCATGATTTACTACGGCCAAGAACGCGGCGTCCCAGAACAGCGCGGCACGATGCGCTGGCACGACGGCGACGCCGACCTGACCGACTTCCACCGGCGACTCGTCGCCCTCCGAAACGAGCATCCCGCACTACGCTCGAACGACGTGTCGAAAGCGAGCGTCGAAGTCGAATCGGGCAACGCCGACTCGGTCGTCGCCTATCGCCGCGTAGGGGAAGATGAGTCGCTGCTTGTCGTGCTGAACTTCGATTCGTCGCCCGCGACGGTGTCGCTGGAGGCGGACTGTGAGACCGAAGACCTCCTTAGCGAGGTCGACGTGGCAGCCGACTCTATTGCTGAGACGGCGGACACCTGCGTCGAAGTCGCCGACGTGGTCGTCTTGCGGGAGTAAACAATAGGCAATAGGCTAACCGAGACAGAGGCGGGTCAGTCGTCGTCCAAGAGGAACCGCATCGCATCGGGGAACCGGCGCGCCCACGCGTGTTCTCGGTGGACGCCGCCTTCGTCGACGAGGAATTCGACGTCGTCGTATCCCTTCTCGCGCAGTAACTCGACCATGCGCGCTGCGTCGTCGATGTACAACTCACAGCGCTCGGGGTCGTCCATGGACTCGGTGTCGCCCACGTCGACGTAGATGCGAGCGGGAGTGAACGGTTGGGCTTCGACGTACTCGAAGATATCCTCGCCCGACCACCAGAATGCGGGACTCATGGCTCCGAGAAAGCCCACTTTCTCGGGGTACTCGAAGAGCGCGTAGAGGCTGATGAGGCCGCCGAGCGAGGACCCGAGCAGTCCAGTCGACTCCTTTTCGGGTCGCGTCCGAAACGTCTCGTCGACGAGCGGCTTTACCTCCTCGAAGAGGAACGAAAGATAGCTATCGGCACCGCCGCCGCCGAACTCCGGATGCGGGTGGGGCGTGTACTCGACCGTCCGGTCGTCGCCCGCGTTCGGGACGCCGACGACGATTGCGCCGAGGCCCTTGTCGTGCAGTTCGTCCATCGCTCGATGAATGTCCCACGACCCGGAGTAACTGGTCGCCTCGTCGAAGACGTTCTGTCCGTCGTGCATGTAGCACACCGGGTAGGAACGGTCGGATTCGTCGTAATCGGGAGGTAGATAGACGAGAAGGTGACGCTCGAAATCGAGATACGTCGAAGAGAGTTCGTCGGAGATGCGTACGTCGCCGACGACGCTGTACTCGTCGTCGAGGTCGTACGGTCGCCAGTCGATATCGGTGGGCATGCCAGTTCGAATGGCGAGTGGTGAGATAATAGTTCGTAAAATAGACAGGATTGGTGGGCTACACCGCGATTGAGTAGTCCTTCGGCCTGTGGGAATTCACGACACAGTCGCTGTGAATCCGAAGTTCTTAACCCTCCCCTATTGGTAGGTTCGGCAACTCGCTGGCATGCGGGCACGCCAGAGGGCACCCGTCACGTACGGGACGAAATGTGGCCGACGGGGAATTCCCCGTCTGGGGCGGACGCCCCAGAATGGCTGAATCGCAAGCGCCCGCGGTGATATACAATGGCACGAAGCTTCTATTCCCACATCAAGGAAGCGTGGAAGACCCCGAAGGAAGGCAAACTGGCCGAACTCCAGTGGCAGCGAAAACAGGAGTGGCGCAACCAAGGCGCAATCGAGCGCATCGAGCGCCCGACGCGCCTCGACAAGGCTCGTGAACTCGGTTACAAGGCCAAGCAGGGTATCGTTGTGGTCCGCGTCTCCGTCCGCAAGGGTGGCGCACGCAAGCAGCGACACAAGGCTGGCCGCCGTACGAAGCGCCAGGGTGTCAACCGCATCGGTCGCCGCAAGTCCATCCCGCGCATCGCGGAGGAACGCGCCTCGCGCAAGTACCCGAACATGCGTGTGCTGAACTCCTACGGCGTCGGTCAGGACGGCTCCCAGAAGTGGCAAGAGGTCATTCTCGTCGACCCCAACCACCCGGCCATCCAGAACGACGACGACCTCAACTGGATTTGCAACGACGACCACGACGGCCGCGCCTTCCGTGGTCTCACCAACGCGGGCAAGCGCGGTCGCGGTCTGCAGAACCGCGGCAAGGGTACGGAACACATCCGTCCCTCCCTCAGCTCCAGCCGCCGCCGCGGCAAGTAACGCCCCGCGAACTGCACAACCTTCTCTCTTTATCGACCGGTGAGCGACTGCTGACTCGTGAGCGCTAAGCCGACGAGCCCCGGCCCGACGACAGCGACGACGAGTTCGAGAGCGATGGCCACGAGAAGAAGGACGCTGACCCCACAGAATCCGGCAAGACAGGTCGTTGCGCCGTCGAGATGGAGCAGGTGGTCGCCCGTCGTCCCACCGGGTGCGACAAAGATTCCGAACACGACCAGCATCGCGACCGGCCACCCGTACGTCACCTGACGCAGTGCGGTCTCCGAATCGACACCTCGCAGGCGACGAACGAGCGACCGACCAAGGAAGAGCGGACCCGTCCACAGCACAACGAACGCGGCGACGCCTGAGACGACGAGTGCGGTCGCAACACCCCACAACGAGCCACCGCCCGTGACCGCCCAGGCGACTGCCGTCCCGACGAGGTACAGCAGGCTCACTCCGAGAAGTGAGCGTCGAAGTTCGGCGCTGAACGACCGCGACCCACGACGCCACAAGAGGTGCGCGCCGAGCGCCACGAGCGTCGCGACGCCGGCGGTTACTACGAAGACGAAGACCGGGAGCAGTCCAGTCGGGAGGGCCATACCCAGAACGTCACTGCACTGTCAGAAAATATGGGGTGACTCAGAACGGCGACGCCGGCCCGAGGTCCGCTTCGTCTTCCGACCCTTGTTCGACCGCGCCGTCCCAGTCGTCGAAGCCGCCGCGGAGACTGCTCACGTCGGCGTCGACGTTCTCGTCCAAGATAGAGGCGACCCGTTTCGAACTCTTGCCGACGTAGCACGAGACGACGACTTCGTCGGGCCACTCGCGTTCGAACACCTCGGGGCCGAGCGTTGCCGCCGGGAGGTTCTCCGACCCGGGGATGTGTCCGGACGTGTACGACGAAGGGTCCCGAATGTCGACAACGGAAACCTCAGTGTCGTCAGCGTCCAGTTTCTCGCGCAGTTCGTCGGGTGTCGTCTCCACGACCATACGCGACGTGACGAGCGAGGCGGGAAAGGCGCGTCGCTTCCGGCGATACGGCCAGCACGCGACCAGCCGTCCCCAGACACGCGGCCCGTGCCGCGGCTTTATTCGGTGGCGATTCCAACCTCGGGATATGACGCTCTCACTCGACGCCACCCAACTTGACCGCTACGCTCGACCAAATCTTCAGGAAGCGGTCGGCCCGCAAGGACACGCGCACCCGCCCATCTCT
>NZ_JBZRPK010000683.1:0-15322 GCF_058382125.1 Haloferax sp. s1 | reverse complement strand
GGACAAGGGCGACCGCAAGCTTCCCGAACTCCTCGACCGCATCTGCTCCGAAATCGAGGGCGACTTCCGCGTCCGCGTCGGGATGGCTAACCCCGGCGGCGTCCACGGCATTCGGCAGGAACTCGCCGACGTGTTCGCGGAGCACGACAAACTCTACAACTTCATTCACGCCCCCGTCCAGTCGGGGTCCGACGAGGTGCTCGAACACATGCGCCGCCAGCACCGCGTGGACAAGTTCAAGGAAATCGTCGAGACGTTCGACGAGACGCTCGACTACTGGACGCTCTCGACGGACTTCATCGTCGGCTACCCGACCGAGACCGACGAAGACCACGCCAAGTCGATGGACCTGCTCCGCGAGGTCCGCCCCGAGAAAATCAACGTCACGCGCTTTTCGAAGCGCCCCGGCACCGACGCCGCCGACCTGAAGGGTCTCGGCGGGACCATCAAGAAGGAACGCTCGAAGGAGATATCCGAAACGAAGATGGACATCGTCGCCGCCGCCTACGAGGATATGGTCGGGACGGAACACGACGTGCTCGTCGTCGAGGAAGGTACCGGCGACTCCGTGAAGTGCCGCGACGAAGCGTACCGCCAGATTATCGTCCAGAACGCGTCAGAACACGGGCTCGAACCCGGCGATTTCGCCCGTGTGAAGGTGACAGCCCACCAGACCGTCTACGCCTTCGGCGAACTGGTCGAAACGCGCGCCGGACCCGACCGCGAACGCGTGAGCGCCTGAACACACCGACTCACGCGACTACATCCAAGTTTTCCCGTTTACTCTTCGCGCCCGGAAACGCCGTCATCATCGACACGTAGAAACATTCCTTTCGACGCTGGCGCGGTCGGTTCGAACCCCCAGCGTTCGTAGTAGCCGTCTACGTCGGCCATGAGGTTCACGTACGCCGACGGCGGGGCTTCCCGGTCGAGGTAGTCGACGAGGGCATCCATGATACGGGTGCCGAGGCCCTGCCCTTGGTGCTCCGGGCGGACGGCAACGTCTACAATCTGAAAGACGGTTCCGCCGTCGCCGACGAGTCGGCCCATTCCGACGACGCGGTTACTGCCGTCGCCGTCGTCGCCACCGTCGAGGTCGTCAGTCCCTTCGTCGAGGACGATGCTAACGCCGAACGTCGTGTTCGGGACGCCGCGTTTCGCAGCGGCGAGCGAGCGGGAAGCCATTCCGGCGACCTCGCGGAGTTCGACGTACGTCTCTGGGTCCGGAAACTCGGGGACGAGGTGGTACTCAGTAGTCACAACCCGATAGAGACCACTCGGTCTCGTAACCGTTTCTCCCCCAAATACATCAACAGATTGATATCGATTCGAGCGGAGACGAGCACCTGTGTCAGCAGACAGTCCGTCATCCGCGCGTCTGTACGCCAAAGACGTCGCCGAAACGATTGCAGTGGTCGCCGCTGTTGGTGCCATTCTCTTCGCGGTTACCGGTGTCTGGCCACCCATGGTCGCCGTCGAGAGCCCGAGCATGGAACCGCACCTCGAACGCGGTGACCTCGTGCTCGTCACCGACGAGGGGCGGTACGCCGGTCCCGCGGCCGACACTAACAACATCATCACGGCGAACGAGAGCGAGGGATACGGACGTATCGGCGGTCGCGGCGATGTCATCGTGTACAAACAGCCGTCCAGAACGGACTCGCCGATAATCCATCGAGCAGTGTTCCATGTCCAAAAGGACGAGAACTGGTACGATAAGGCGAACAAGTCCTACGTTCTCGGCGCGGACTCGTGTTCGGAGTTACGCAACTGTCCCGCGCCGCACGCCGGATACATCACCCGCGGCGACAACAACGGCTACTACGACCAAGCGAACGACATCGCTCCGCCCGTCCGACCGAAGTGGATTCGGGCGAAAGCACAGTTCCATGTGCCGTATCTCGGTTCGATTCGACTCGAACTGCAAAAGCTGGCCTGAGGCCCGATAGCCTGACTGCGCCCAGTCGGTGCTGGCTCTTACTCGTCGAGACTGACTCCTACTCGTCGCCGCCGTCCGGGGAAAAGATGGTGTATCGGTCCGTGTCGGTGCCGTCTTTCCACTCGCCGAGTTCTTTCGGGTCCACATGGACGAACACGTCGTCTACTTCGTCTATTTCGCCGATGGCCTCTACGACCCACGTTTCGATGTCGTGGGCTTCCGTGATTGTCATGTCGCCTTCGACCTCGATGTGGAGGCTCACGTCGACCTCCGGGCCGACGTAGTGGGCGACTACGTCGTGTGCGCCGTACACGTCGGGGTGCGACAGCGCCGTCTGGACGATAAGGTCGCGGAGATACTCCGGCGGGGCGGCCCCAACGAGGTAGTTCACGTTGTCGCGGACGATTTCGTACCCGGTGTAGATGATGCCGATAGAGACGACCATCGCGGCGAGCGGGTCGAGAATCGGGTAACCGAACTGTGCACCGGCGACGCCGACGAGCGCCGCGCCCGCGGTGAGGATGTCGTTTCGGTTGTCGAGTCCGGCGGCGACGAGCGCCGGGGAGTTTTGCTCGCGTCCGACCGTGTAGCAGTAGCGATAGAGGAAGTATTTGAACAGTGCTGCGGCGACAAGAACGGCGGCACCGAGAACGCCAGCAGTTCCGCCGTAGGTTTCGGTGAGGATGCTACTCGTACTCTGCCAGAGAATCGCGCCGCCAGCCGCGAAGATACCGACAGCGACGAACAGCGAGACGAACGGTTCGATTCGCTCGTGTCCGTGCGGGTGCTCGAAGTCCGGCGGTTTCGTCGTGAGATAGAGTCCGCCGACGATAATCGCGCTGTAGACGGTGTCGGCGAGACTGTTGACGGCCTCCGACCCGAGTGCCAAACTGCCCGTCGTCCACCACACACTTCCCTTTCCGAGGACGAGAAGCACGTTCGCCACGAGGACGACGAGTCCCACTCGACGGATGGCCCGTTTCCGCTCCATTACCGTGGCCTTCGAGACACGGGTTGAAATGCTCTTCGGGCAATAGCGACCGTTTAGACGTGCTTCACAAGTGTTTTAGATTCAGTCTAATTCAAAGAAAACCGCGTCATTGTCGCCGTCCGTGACGGCTCCATCGAGACCCGCGAAGGCGTCAGAGAGTTGTTCGTAACTGTCGTCCAGCGCCTGCACGAGCACTTTCGTATCCGAGATGATTGGCATGAAGTTGGTGTCTCCGTTCCACCGCGGGACGACGTGGGTGTGAAGGTGGTCGTCGATAGAACCGCCGGCGGCCGACCCGCCGAGGTTTTCGCCTGTGTTGAACCCGTCGGGGTCGAACGCGGCATCGAGAGCGGCGAGCGTCCGTGATTTGAGTCGGGCGTGGTCGAGGAGTTCTTCGTCCGAGAGGTCGGCGAAGTCCCCGGTGTGACGGTACGGAATGACCATCACGTGGCCGGGGGCGTACGGGTAGTTGTTGAGGAGGACGAACGAGTGTTCGGAGCGGGCGACGATTTTGCTCTCGTCGTCGTCGCGCTCGGGGAGCGCACAGAAGGGACAGTTGTCGTCGTCCGAGTCGTCGGCGTCGGCCGCGTCCTGGTCGTCGTCGCGGGCGACCCGCTCGATGCGCCACGGCGCGAACAGTTGGTCCATGGCGGGAGAATGGCCCGAGGGATGCAAGCAGTTTCGGTCCTCGGTCTGCGCTCGAATAGGGGCGGTCCTCGGCCGAGCGATTACTTCGTGATGTTCTCGTAGCCGTCTTCGGTGACGATGACGGTATGTTCGGCCTGTCCGACCATCGCACCCTCTTCTTCCTTCAGGACGGGGTAGCCGCGGAGAACGCCCTGCTGTTCGAGGCGACGGATAGCCATCTCGGAGCGCCCGCCGTCGAACCAACGGGCCGCGAAGGGGAGCAGTTTGTACTTATCGCGCACTTCGTCGAGGAGTTGCCGCGACATTCGGTCGCGGACCGAGCGGTCGTTGACGAGGCTGTAAATCTCGTTTTTCGAGCCTTCGGTGACCTTTCCGGAGCCGTCAGTTGCGAACGGCTCGATGGCGACGACGTCGCCGACTTCGAGTTCGACGCCGCGGTCTGCGCCGCGGTTCGGGATGGTCGGGTCGGTGTGTGCGTCCCACTGCTCGACGCCGTGACCGGAGAGATTGAGCACCGGCGTGTAGCCGTAACCGCGAATCACGTCTTCGATTTCGGCACCAATCTTCCCCGTGTGTGCGCCAGCCTCGACCATATCGAGGGCGGCGTCGAGTGCCTCCTCTGCGGACTCGACGAGTTCGTCGTTGCCGGAAAGGTCGACGGTTACGGCCGAGTCGGCGATGTAGCCGTCGACGTGGACGCCGAGGTCCAGACAGACCATGTCCTCGCCGAAGACCGTGTCGTCGTCGCGGCCGGGACTCGCGTGAGACGCTTCTTCGTTGATGCTGATGTTGGCCGGGAACGCACAGCCGTCGGCGAGTTCGCGGATTCGCTCTTCCGCGTACTCGGCCACTTCGAGGTGGGTGACGCCCGGTTCGACCATCTCGGCCGACTCGTCCATCACCGTTCGGAGGCCCTCCCCTGCCTTCTGATACTTTTCGACCGTCTCGTCGTCGAGGGGTCCGATACTCATGACCGCGACTTTGCGGTCCCGCCGGAAAGCGATTGCGGGATACGTGAGGGTGTGGACGCGACGCCGTCGCCGAAAGTCTGACTCAGTCGTTGCTCCGAAACGCCTCGCTTTGGTCTGTCTCGGGTTGTCTCGGGACGCTCCTCTTGTTCCCCTGTCTATATAGGTCAATCCTCAGCAACTAGCAACCCTTTCTACCGCCCCACTCCCGAATAATCAAAGAGTCAGCGCCCACATGAGTGTTCCATCCTTCCACCCCGACGTCGCCGAACAGCACCTTCGAGTCGATATCGACGACTGGGACGACGTGTACGTCGTCGGCGACGTACACGGGTGTCTCTCTACGCTCGAACGACTCGTCGGCCGTCTCGAACCCTCGGACGACGACCTCGTCGTCTTCGTCGGCGACCTCGTTCGGAAGGGCCCGGACAGCAAAGGTGTTATCGACTACGTCCGCGGGCGCGACAATTTCCTGACTGTCCGCGGCAACAACGAGGAAAAACTCATCCGGGGCACGAAGGAGGTAGACTCGCTCACGGATGACGACCTTGCGTGGATTGAGGGCCTTCCAGTCGCCATCTCGTGGGACGGCGCGCTCGTCGTCCACGGCGGTGTCCACCCCGAAAAGCCGCTCGATGAGCACGACGTAGACGACCTCGAAACCACCCGTGCGATGAACCCCGGCGACAGCTACGACGGTCCCTTCTGGTTCGAACACTACGAGGGTCCCGACCGCGTCTTTTTCGGCCACACTGTGATGGCACATCCGGCGGTCTTCGAGTACGCGATGGGCCTCGACACTGGCGCGGTCTACGGCGGCGAACTCACGGCCTACGACTTCCACGCGAACGAACTCGTCTCCGTCGATGTGGAAGTCACCCACGAGTCGCGCAAGGACTCAAAGATTCTCGAGCCGGGCCAACCCGCGCTCGTCTGAATCCGAGCACACACAGCGCCGTGGTCGAAGTCGATGCTTCCCATGACGACCAGCCTAGATATTTGCAGAGACTATAGTAGCGTTTGCAAGTCAGTGGACACTCGCCCGACCGCTGTCGTGCAATCGGATGTGTCTCCAGTTGCAAACGCTACTATAGAATGCTGTCTCTCAGAAGTCTCAAAGTACTGAATTCACTCGAACTAGACAATCTACACACAGTTCTAAGCCACTCGGGCGAGTACTCTTAGCCATGGCTGACACTGGTCCAACCCTCGTCTCGATACCCGTCGATGACGTGGAGTTAGAAGGCGACCTCAGGGTTCCTGACGGTGCGTCGGGACTCGTGGTGTTCGCCCATGGAAGCGGAAGCAGTCGGAAGAGTCCGCGAAACAACTTCGTTGCGGAGGTCATCCGCGACCACGGTCTCGGGACGCTCTTGTTCGACCTCCTGACGGAAAGAGAAGACCAAGTCTACGAAAACCGGTTCGACATCCCGCTTTTGACAGAGCGCCTTCTCGGCGCGACCGAATGGCTCCGTGAACGCGACGAGACCGCGGACCTCGAATACGGCTACTTCGGTTCGAGCACGGGTGCAGCGGCGGCCCTTCGTGCGGCGGCCGACCTCGGAGAACAGGCGGGTGCCGTCGTCTCGCGCGGCGGCCGCGTCGACCTCGCCGAATCTCGACTCGGTGACGTGTCCGCACCCACGCTGTTCATCGTCGGTGGCGCGGACGAGCAAGTGCTCGAACTCAACCGCGAGGCGCTCACTCAACTCGACTGTGAGAAGTCGTTAGAAACCGTGCCCGGCGCGGGTCACCTGTTCGAAGGTCCCGGCGAACTGGACGAAGTCGCCGACTTCGCCGCCAACTGGTTCGAGAAGCACCTCGGGTGAGTGCTCTGGTTGCGCCGACCCCGATTTGGTGTCGTCAGAACCCTTCGACCAGTCGTTCTAGCTGTTCCGGTGGGACGGCACCGCGAGCGGCGTAGCCGTCGTAGGCGAACGTCGGCACACCCGTCACGCCGTGGCGCTGCGCCTCGGCGAACTGCTCGTGGACTTCCTCGAAAAGTGCGTCGTCGTCGAGTGCAGAGCGAATCTCGTCCCCCTCGATGCCTGCATCCTCGGCGAGTTCGACCAACAGTTCTTCGTCGCCGATATCCGCACCGTCCTGCCAGAGTGCGTCGAAGATGGACACGTCGAACGCCAGCCACGTCTCGGTATCGTAGTGTTGCTTGACGTAGTACGAGGCCACCTGCGCCGGGAGTGAGTCGATATCGGTGGCAATGTCTAACGTCATGTCGACGCCGTACTTTTCCTGTAGCCGTCGGACGCCCTGTTTCGCCTGTTCGAAATACTCGTCGTCTTTCCCGTCATCGACGGAGAAGTCGATGCTCCCGTCGGGTCGTCGTTTGTGGCTTCGGAGGTCGAACGGGTGCCAGTCGATGTCCAGTTCGTCTTCTCGCGTCTCCTGATAGCGCTTTAGCGACTCGCGGCCGAGGTAGCAAAACGGACAGACGTAGTCCGAATAGATGGTAATGTAGTCGGGGTCGGTCTCGCTCATACATACTTGTATCCGTCACGGTTACAAAAACGAATTGCTTGGCTGTGTGGCATCGTCTCCACACCCGGTGGACATCCCGAGTGACAGCCTACCGAGACGCCGTGCTCGTCTGCATTTCGTCGGCGTTGAACGCCGAACCGAATCCCTCGTCGTCGAGGAGGATGACGCCCGCGGACGAGCCGGTGAGCTCGCCGAACTCTTGAATCGCGAGGTCTGCGGCGGTCTGTGCGTCACAGCCGCGTTCGACGTGGCGGACTGCTCGGCGAGCGAGCGTCACGCGAGCGATGTCTTCGCCCGCGCCCGTCGTGGACGCGCCGCCCGCGGGAGAAGCGTAGAAGCCGGAGCCGATTTGCGGCACGTCGCCGACGCGTCCGGCGAGTGCGAACCAGCGGCCGCCGGTCGAAGTCGCGGAGGCGAACGTCTCGCCGTCCGTGGCAACCGCGCCGACCGTATCGTGGCCGGGGAGGTCAGCGTCGTGCGCCGAGCGGTCGAGACTGCCGGGAGAGAGGCATCCGTCGCTCGCTTTCGCTGTCGGGTCACTCGTACTGCCACCGAAGCGGTCGGCGAGCCACGAGAGGTGCTCCGTGGGCGAACCCTCGGGCGCATCGGCCGCCTCCCAGCGCTCGCGGGTATCCTCGGTAAACAGGTCGACGCCCGTTTCGACGCCCACGTCGGCGGCGAAGTCCACTGCCGGTTCACCCGACAGGAGGACGTGCGGCGTCTCTTCGAGGACCGCCCGAGCGACTGAGACGGCGTGTTCGACACCGGTCATCCCCGACGCAGCGCCCGCCTGCCGGTCGCTCAGCATGATTCCGGCATCGGTTCGGACGACGCCATCCGACTGCACCGCGCCGCCGACACCGGCGTTGAAGCGGCGGTTCGATTCGAGAACACGTACCGCAGATTCGACCGCAGAAAGCGGGTCCGACTCGGCGACGCCGGCGTTTGCTGCTTCGTCGAGAACGTCCTGCCGTGGCTCCGGTTCGTCGGGAATCTCGCCCGCGCCACCGTGAACGATAATACGCATACGAGGGTGCTATCGGAGGGTCTGTGTAAACGTATCGAACGAGCCGTGTTCAGGCGAGATTTGCGAATCGGCGGAGAGAACGGCAGGACTTTTACATCGTACTCAAAATCCCTCATTGTTCATGAGCTACGACCAGATTGAGGTTCCTGCAGACGGCGAGAAAATCACGGTCGATGAAGAAACGGGTGAACTCTCTGTTCCTGACAACCCGATTATTCCGATTATTCACGGGGACGGAATCGGAACTGACGTCGGCCCGGCCGCACAGAAGGTCCTCGACGCTGCCGCAGAGGCAACGGGGCGTTCTGTATCCTGGATGCGAGTCTACGCCGGTTCATCTGCCCGCGACAAGTACGACGAAAACCTTCCCGTAGACACGGTCAGCGCCATCCGCGACCACCGCGTCGCCATCAAGGGCCCGCTCACGACGCCGGTCGGTGCAGGCTTCCGCTCGCTCAACGTCGCGCTCCGCAAAAAGCTCGACCTCTACGCGAACGTCCGTCCGACCTACCACCTCGACGGTGTCCCGTCGCCGGTCAAGAACCCCTCGGCGATGGACATGGTCACGTTCCGTGAGAACACCGAAGACGTGTACGCCGGCATCGAGTGGGAAGCCGGTACCGACGAAGTCCAGCAGGTCAAGGAGTTCGTCGAAGACGAGATGGGCGCAGAGGGCGTCATCCACGACGGTCCCGTCGGCATCGGCATCAAGCCCATCACCGAGTTCGGGACGAAGCGTCTCGTTCGCGAGGCAATCGAGTACGCCATCGAGAACGACCGTCCCTCCGTCACCCTCGTCCACAAGGGTAACATCATGAAGTTCACCGAGGGTGCCTTCCGTGACTGGGGCTACGAACTCGCAGAAGAGGAGTTCGGCGATGTCACCATCACCGAAGACGAACTTTGGGAGGAGTACGACGGCGAGCGTCCCGAGGACAAGATTGTCGTCAAGGACCGCATCGCCGACAACATGCTCCAACAGCTTCTCACCCGCACCGCCGACTACGACGTCATCGCCACGATGAACCTCAACGGCGACTACATGTCCGACGCCGCCGGCGCACAGATTGGTGGTCTCGGCATCGCACCCGGCGCGAACTTCGGTGAGGGCCTCTGTCTCGCAGAGCCGGTCCACGGCTCCGCGCCCAAGTACGCAGGCGAGGACAAGGTCAACCCGACCGCGATGATTCTCTCCGGCCGTCTCATGTTCGAGTACATGGGCTGGAAGGACGCCGGCAAGCTCATCCGCGACGCCGTCGAGAAGACCATCTCCGAGGGCGACGTCACGTACGACCTCCACCGCCAGATCGAAGGCGGCAACAAGCTCGCAACGAGCGAGTACGCGGACAAGGTCGTCGAAAATATTCACGAATTAGCGTAAACTAATTCGTGGGTCTGCCGAGCTTTGCTCGGCCACTATTCACGAACTCGCGTAAGCCAACGAACTCCCTTCAGAGGCTGTTTCTGGCCTCAATTTCTCCGCTTTCACAGCCGGTTCGGGTCCCGCCGTAACGTCGCAACCCGGTCCCACAGCGGCCGAACGATACCGAAGACGACAGCACCGGCGGTGTCGGCGACGATGTCGATACCCGTGTCTTCGAGATAGAACGAGAGCGACCAATTGACCCAGAAGTCGGTGAAGAGTCGCTCGTACACCTCGAACCACGTCCCGATGGCGGCGACAGCCATCGGAAGGACGACGAGAAGCGCGAGACGCGACCGAAGCAGTCGCGGTTCGAGGACGTACAGCACCGCCGCAACGCCGAACCCGGATGCGGCGTGGACGAAGATGTCCCACCACCAGATGCGGGTGTAGAGGAAAAGCGCCATGCTCGTAAAGTGCGTCGCGGTCACGAGGGTACCCCACACGGCGACGACGGCCATCTCTCGTGGACGGTCCTCCCACCGCGAGAGCACCATCTCGTCCCACACCCGCCTCAGCATTCGAGTCGGAGCAAGTGCTGTGCGCTGAGCGAGCTGCATTGCATCTGACTCTGAGTGGTATTGACAAACGGTCGCATAGAAGAGTAATGGAGAATCTGTAATATGTACGTTACTCCCGGGGAAAACAGGTTCCGGCTTAAATTAATATCCCACGCAACCGAGTTTCAGCCGAGAGTCAGTCCGAACGGCCGACTCAGTCGGTCTCAGACTGCGGTTGCTCGCCGCCATCGGACCGGAGTCGTTTGGATGGTTCTGTTGAAGCCGCCTCCAGTTTCGAACCGACCGCGACCGTGGGCCGTCTGGTGAGACTGTTGACGAAGGCGACGAACACGAGTCCGCCGAGAACGTCGACGACGAGGTCGACGAGAGTGTCTTCGACGTAGTACGCCATCGACCAGCCGTACCAGAAGTCCTTGAACAGGTATTCGTACACCTCGAATCCTGCGCCGATAGCGAGGATGAGAGTGCCGACGACCACCGGCGCGCGAGTATCCTCGAATAGTCGCGGAAAGACCAGGAACAGGACGCCTGCGACGCCGAATCCGGAGAGCGTATGGGTGAGAAGGTCCCACCACCAGAGTTTCGTGTAAATATCGTACGCGAGACCTCCGAAGTGGAGCGCGCTGACGAAGACCGCCCAGACACCGACGAATACCCAGAGCCACGGCTTGCGTGCGAGTTCGCGGCGATTCATGGTCACCTGTGGCTCGCTTCCGTGGGTGGTGTGTTCGACGTGCTGGACGCTGTCCATGGAGGATATACGCGGGGAGAGGGCATAGTTGGGGACTACTGTCAAGTGAGTAGTGATACTCCCTTGATAAATGCTTTCTCCTAAGAGTTTCCTCTCAACAGGTCCCGAACGTTCAAATTCGAAGCGGCGAAATGCACGGCTATGTACGCGGTCGTGGGGTGTACGGACTGTGCGAACATGTGGTTGCTCTCGGACCCACGAGAGTCGAAGACAGCGACGTGTCCGCGCTGCGGCAGGCGACACCAGACGAAGAAACTCAGGCACTTTTTCGAGTCGAAGGACCGGGACGCCGCCAGACAGGCGCGCTCGGCCCTCTTGGCGAAGAAGCACGGCGACAGTGAGGCGTTCGCGGAGGTTGCACACGTCTCGGAACTCGACCGGCAGGTCGACGAATCGGGCGTCGACGACCGCGAATATCTCGAAGGGTCGGGTCTCGACGCCGACGAGGTGTTCGAGGCGGGCGAGAAGGCAACACGGGGTCGAAATTCGGCGACGGGGTCGGCCGACCGCTTAACCATCGTCCGCGAGGCGATTCAGGACGGCGACCGACCGACTGAGGAGGAAATCGTCGCCGCCGCGAGCGACCGAGGCGTCCCGGAAGAGCGCGCTCGCGACCTCCTCGACAAACTCCGACGGCGCGGAGAAGTGTCGGAATCGCGGGGTCGACACCGCTTGCTCTGACCAGCGGCGACTCGGTGGTTCGGTAGTTCGGTGGGTGGACTCAGAGTACACCGAGGAGTTTTGCGACCGTCAGACCGGACGCGACGATTCCCAACGTCAGCTTCACCAACTTGAGCGCGAGGGCGAGTCGCCGCACCTCGTGGTGTTCGTCGGACGATTCTGTGCCGGTGCTGAGGCGAGGGACAGACATGGGAGGGGATGGGATGTGGACACGCCCGCGGGTGCCCCCCGACGGACGCATTTTAATCGTTCTGCCGGGACGGGAGTAAAACCGAGCCACGGATGCGGAGTGAAAGTGAAAGTGGACGAGAGACTACCAATTTAGCTGACCAATAGGCTGTAAAGCACTCACGGCCGCCGATTCAAAATCATACGCCGAGTGAAAGTAAAGACGCAGATGTGTGCTGTTCGGAGTGCTGCTCGGACTGGAATCTCTCCCGAACGCGTTCAATCGGACCGGTTCTGTACCATGTCCTCGTCGCCGCCCTCAGAACAGAATGCTATCGTAGGCGGCCGTCGCAATGCCACCAATCACCCGTTCGCAGTGCGGGCAAACAACCAACTCGGAAGAGCCAGTGCTACTTTCGCTTATTCGCAGGAATCCGACTTTATCGTCGGTAGTTATTCGCTTGTCACACTCGGGGCAGCGCGCACTATCGACAAATGTAAATCCTATGTATAGTTTTGAGAACCGACACGGTATGGTATCTTCTCAATACTTTTTCGGGGTGACCCCGCGTCGAACGACCGAGTACACGCGGCGTGTCTGTTCTCGGTGGCTGTTGTGGCTGTTCCGCCGAGTAGCCTCCTACGCCGCCTTACCGACCGAGGTCGGCGTGCGCGCTGGAGAGGTGCCGCGAGGCGAGCGCGGAGAGAAGTGAGAGTTCGCCAGCGAGCGAGCCGACGGCGATTGCTTCCGCGAGCGCGTCGGCGTTCGAACCCGCCGGGTCGCCGCCGCCGCGGACGCCGAGGATGTCGAGTCCTTCGGCTTGGGTCGGGAGCTTCGTCCCGCCGCCGACGGTGCCGACTTCGAGCGAGGCGATAGAGACGGAGACGTAGAGGTCGCCACCGGACTCCGTCCGGTGAGCCTCCGAGTCCCCCGACTCGGAGACGCCCTCCTGTACCTCGGCGGTCGTGATGGCGTTCGCGCCCTCGACGACCTGCGCTTCGTCCTGCCCGGTAGCGAGGAACATCGCGGCGACGACGTTTGCGACGTGGGCGTTGAAGCCGAGGCTCGCGGCCTTCGCCGAGCCGATGAGGTTCTTGCGCGTGTTGAGTTCCGCGATGGCCTCGGGCGTCGTGTGGAGGCGCTCTTCGACGACTTCCCGCGGGATGCGCACGTCGGCGGTGACGCTGCGGCCGCGGCCTTCGACGGCGTTGATGGCGGCGGGCTTCTTGTCGGTACAGAGGTTGCCCGAGAGGGCGACGAGGGAGGCGGTCGTCTCTTCTTCGACGAGGTCACACGCCGCACCCGTGGCGATGGTCACCATGTTCATCCCCATGGCGTCCTTCGTGTCGTAGCGGAAGCGCAGGTAGACTGAGTTGCCGACGACGTAGGGCGTCACGTCGAGGAGTTCGCCGTGGTTCGTCGTCTCCTCGGCGGCGTCTTTCAGCGCCTCGAAGTTGTCGCGGGTCCACGAGACGAGGGCTTCGGCCTCGGCGACGTCGGCGACGCGGAAGACCGGCGCGCGGGTCATCCCGGACTTGAGGACGCGAGCGGTCGCGCCGCCGGCGCTGTTGATGGCCGAACAGCCGCGGTTGACGGATGCGAGAAGCGCGCCCTCGGTGGTTGCGAGCGGGAGGTACTTCTCGCCGGAGACGGCACTGCCGTCGATGGTGACGGGGCCGGCGATGCCCATCGGTACCTGAATCGTACCGACCATGTTTTCGATGGCCGTCTCGGCGTCTTCGGCGGGGAAGCCGTAGTTCCCGACCGAGTCGAGCGACGCACCCGTGTCCTCTTCGACGAGGAGGCGGCGAGCCTCAGTGGCGGTGTCGGCATCGGCGTGTGCTTCGAGTTCGTGAAGGCGGAGTTCGCCCGCTCGAACGCGGTCGGCGAGAGACGCAGCGTCTGTCATGCTCCGACGTTTTCCGCGCCGGCCCTAACGGTTTCCGGTTCTGTGGATGGCACAGTCGTAACTGGGAGTCGGGCACTCGACTTCGCTCCTTCCCGAACGATTTTGCCCTCCCGCATCGGGGTCGAATGTATGACTGCGGCAGCGGACCTCGTACTGACGAACGCCGAGGTACACACCCTCGAATCACCGGACGAGACCCACGAAGCGGTCGCTATCCGCGGTGGCGAGATTGTCCGCGTCGGCCGCGCCTACGACGTAGAACTACTCGTTGGTGTCGAAACGACCGTCATCGACTGCGAGGGCCGAGTCGTCCTCCCCGGATTCATCGACGCTCACACCCACCTCCCGATGGTCGGCCGGTCGCTCGTCCACGCCGACCTCTCGGGAGCTGATTCGGCCGCGGAGGCTGTCGACCTGCTCCGCGACCGAGCAGCCGAGGTTGGTGACAGTGACGGTGGCTCCGACGCCGTGGATTCGGAGGCACGCCGGACAACGTCCGGCGGTGACTGGGTGCTCGGGTTCGGCTACGACGAGAGTACGTGGGACGAATCGCGCTACCTCACCCGCGAGGACCTCGATTCCGTCTCCGAAACGGCTCCAGTTGTCGCCTTCCGCGAAGACCTCCACACCGTCGGCGTCAACTCGGTCGTCCTCGACCGCTACGGCGACGAGATGCCCAGCGAGGGCGTCCAGACCGAAGGTGGCGAGCCGACGGGGGTCGTCGTCGAGGAGGCGGTCGACGTGCTCTGGGAAGCGACCGAACCAGACCGTGAGGAGATGACGAAACTCGTCCGCGCGGCACAGGAGTACGCGACCGCCCGCGGAGTCACCGGCGTTCACGACATGGTCCGCGGCTCTCGCGCTCCCGAAGTCTACCGCAACCTCGCCGCCGCGGGCGAGTTAGACCTCCGCGTCCGAATCAACTACTGGTCGGACCACCTCGATTCCCTACGCGAGATTGGCTTGCGGACGAACCACGGTAGCGACCTCGTGCAGGTCGGCGCGATAAAGTCGTTCACCGACGGAAGCTTCGGCGGCCGAACCGCGAAGCTCTCCGAACCGTACACTGACGCCGATACCAACGCCGCGGAGGAGGACGAGAGCGGAACGGGCCAGTGGGTCGTCGCCCCCGACGAACTCCGCGAGTTGGTCGCCGGCGCCGACGAGTCGGGCTACCAATTCACTGCCCACGCTATCGGCGACGTGGCTATCGACACTGTCCTTTCGGCCTACGCGGAAACGTCGGACCCGGAGACCGCCCGCCACCGTGTCGAGCACGTCGAACTCGCCTCGGACGAGGCCATCGAAGCGTTCGCCGAGTTGGGCGTCGTCGCCTCCGTCCAGCCGAATTTCCTGAAGTGGGCCGGTGAAGACGGACTCTACGATGCCCGACTCGGCGACCGACGCCTCCGGACGAACCGCTACCGCGACCTGCTCGACGCTGGTGTCGACCTCGCGTTCGGGAGCGACTGTATGCCGCTCGGCCCGCTTTTCGGTATCGACCTCGCCACCGACCACCCGAACCCCGACCAGTCGCTCACCGTGACCGAAGCGCTTCATGCGTACACGTCCGGGGCCGCTTACGCCGGATTCGACGAGGACCGACTGGGAACCATCGAAGTCGGTACCGCCGCCGACCTCGTCGTCCTCGACGAGTCGCCGTGGGAAGCCACGTCGATTCGGGACATCGACATTTCGCTGACTCTCGTTGACGGTCACGTCGTTTTTGACGGCCGAACATAACGCGCTCTGCTCGCTCGACCCGCCCGACTCGCCTGCTCTGCCCGACTCGCCTGCTC
>NZ_JBZRPK010000352.1:0-3450 GCF_058382125.1 Haloferax sp. s1 | reverse complement strand
CACTACGACCGGGTAGCTAGTGAGATGAGAAAACCTGGAGACGGGATAACTATATGCGAGGATCTGTTGAAAGCCTCTCGTAGTCTAACGATTTGCTGAAGAGCAGGTTCCCAACAGTATCCGTGGAAAGAGCGCTCTAATTATTAACGATGAAGAATTTCAACAGAGCTATATCGGACTAATCAGTAAGTGATATCATATGGGATGGAGTATAGGCGTTAATTTTAATACATTTGACTGAGTGTCGTTATAATATGGATACCCCTCCAAGAGACTTCA
Organism: Haloferax sp. s1; assembly: GCF_058382125.1. Classification (NCBI taxonomy): domain Archaea; kingdom Methanobacteriati; phylum Methanobacteriota; class Halobacteria; order Halobacteriales; family Haloferacaceae; genus Haloferax; species Haloferax sp. s1. The sequence goes on along the minus strand of NZ_JBZRPK010000352.1, from coordinate 3,171 downwards.
TACTTGGGCGGTCTAGTGCATGGTCTAGTAAGTTTGAATTGTTGGCTGTTTCGCTACTTGGTCTTGCCATCTCTGCAGTATTATTAGAATTTTTTAATATTGCCTCACCAAACTCAATTGTTGAACTGCTCTATTTCCTAATTACCTTCTTGTCACTATTTAGCATATCCATGTTTATTACATACTTCGTGGCATATCAATTCGGCATTGGACGTAAATGATAAACATCGAATTGTTATAAGATTGTATATTTGGTACTGTCCAAGACCAGCAAATCCGTGTCGCGGGATTCTGCTCGCGAATCGTTTCGAGACACTCGAAAATCTACTCTTTCGTCTGATTCTCTGGGAAGTTCACCACGTTTTGACCGTTGGGGGCGTGGAATCTGACCGCTAGTTCGTCAATCCGAACCAGCAGTCGTTCAATATGCGGATGATCGACGTGTCACAGGCTGGTCGAATTGTCCCATAGTTGGGGATGTGACGCATCAAAAAATCCGACGACGTCTCACCGTCCCCACCGTCCATTCGAACATCGTCGTCAACTGTCCACCGTCATTTAGACGCGAGAGACGTCTCGGATGCAGAATCGAGTAAGATAACCCGAGGTTCCGCAAGACTGTACTGAGATCGTCCAGATGGTACTGGACGTTAAACTCCTCGTTGAGTAGATGTTGCATCTCCTGTGGTTTCCACGACTGGCCATCGCGGAGGAGTTCGAGCAGTTGGTCGAGTTACCGAGAATTTCGTGAACTCGTCTTGAAATGTGTCGTTCATAACATCAAGCGTGCCGCAACATAGCCAAATCAACCGGGTGGCGATTCACCAGAGCCGTTCAAAAGAATTCTTTGGCGATATAGCTGTAGACAATGATTGTTAGCTGATAATAGGTTTTTGTTTACAGTTACAACAGTACTGCCGTCATAGACTGAGAACAAGACAGCTTGACATATAATATATTAAATGCATAAACCTAGCAATTTTTCAGAATAGTATTCCGGGATAATAACAATACTATAGAAGTGCTTAGTCAACTGACTTCCTACGAATTATGGAAGCAATTGATCCCATTTCTCAATCAGATTCTGGCCGTATTGTCAACATGGGTACTCAGATATAATCGGCAGAAGGCAGTCAAATAGCAGAATACATCCACGGGAATTACGGCATCTGAACAGATGTATCCACGGGACTTAATAGGAAAAGGTTTCCACCAAATTAGTCTGTCCCCAATTAACAATCACGACATCATAAATTACCTGTGTATCTGGTTATATTCCAGTGAATATACAATACTAATCGGCACAGACTGTGACTGCAGTTTCATTGAACGCAACTCGTTTCACTAAGCCGCCACAAAACACGCTGGTGATTGCACTAGTCAGTCTAACCGCTGCTATCCGAACTTCCCACCCCACTGTTTCCGGAGAAACGAAATCAGAATGCAGATAACTCGCTATCTGGTTTGATTCAAGCTTGAAATCGTCGCTGAGAAGGCACGCAACACTCCCATCCTCTAAGGTTGTGTTCCTCCAATAAGTCTGGGTATGATTTTGACAAACAATCGCTTTCTGATATGAGCGCTAAGCCGCCTGTTCGGTTCCTCCCCACTCATCGGACGCGTGGGCCAATATATGTCGAGAGTTTTACCCATATGACGACCGTCGAGATGGCGGTCGCGAAGGACACGTTCGTCCAGCAGAAAGCAGTTGCACCGAGGAGGCAACCCTGCCGTATGGTCGAGCAAATACTTCTACCCGCTCGCGACGCCCGCCGTATCGCCGGGCTCCTCCGTGAGGTCGTAAACGACGACAAGGGAGAGGCCGGATACTACGCCGACCTCCTCGACGACCATGCAGACGAACATGCCTTCGAAGACCACTTCACCGATATCGGCCCCATCCCGATGGGCGAGCAGGACATCTGAACAGGCAGGATTCTGAAGGACAGGTAATTCCCGCTACCCAGGGACTCATCTTCGTACTCGGTTGCCCCGCCTCGATGGACTCGATTTCGACGGCTTCTGCGGGCGTGTTCGGCCCCTGCCAGTACTCACCTTCATGCTCTGGTCCTTGTCCTTTTGAAACCACTGGCTCTGGTAAATCGCCAGACAGCGGTTGGTTCAGCTATGTTGCGGCACGCTTGATGTTATGAACGACATAGATCATCGCCGATTTCCCACTTCACTTTCCAAATTCTAATGGTCGAAATCGATGCCATCTAGTGATTCACCAGAGCCCACTATTCTCCTACGATCTGTTAAAACTGCTGTACACGGTGGGAAATCCAGTCGTGGCGTCGTCGGTGGAGATGTACGCTATTGTTCACTCGACCCGCGCCTAAAGACGTGGGTATGCGCTCGATTCTGTATCACGACACCCCCTCCCCGGATTTCAAATGAATTTGGTTCCAAGAGAAGGATGGCATTTCCTCTCAGAGACCCGGATTCCTAGTTCGAATAAGACGGATTAGCCGGGTAGAAGCTCGTAGTAAGGGAATATTCGGAGTATGAGTTCTTGTGAAAGTCAGCTTCTTTCGAATGTTATTATAAATTTTACCATTTAGGTAAAGTAGTAGTAGTATAGTAGAGAAAGAAAGTTGAATACATCTTGTACAGCTGTCCTTAGATATAAGCCGCTAGGACCAATCGACTTTTATATGCTATCTCCCACAAAAGTCAGACTTCTAACACTCTCCCAAAGCGTCTTTTGATTGCCGATTGGACTCAAAAATAGACACCATATTTCAGATGATTCCCTGGCGACAGCGTCTCTAAACACTACCAACTCCAGTTTTAGAATCCGTCTCCATATCATGATTGGGTAGTTCTCTTCCCTTTCGACTGCTCGAATTCATTTGAAATCCGGTGTGGGTGTGTACTGTTTTCCGAAGCTGTGCTACACCGGATCGAGAATTCATCTGAAATGTGGTGTGGGTGTGTTCTGAATCCGGTGAACAAGCCACACGATAATGAGAGTTCATTTGAAATCCGGTGTGGGTAGATCGAATGGTACCCCGTCCGTGAATTCATTTGAAACTCGGTGTCCCCCTGTTTTTCACCTCCTCTAGGTTTTCAGGCTTCTTGGACTGACCTGTCTCTCGAGAAGACGCGCTGCTCTATCTGAATTCTCACTCTGGAGGTGTACTAAGGAAAAGAACTAAGCCAGATTCA
>NZ_JBZRPK010000353.1:0-3457 GCF_058382125.1 Haloferax sp. s1 | reverse complement strand
GACGATATAGCGATTGTAGCCCCGGCTGAACTGTTGGTTGATTCGCGTCGTACCATATTCGGGCGGAAGCGTCGCAACACGATAGGCGGCCCGCTCGTCCTCAACAGGTGTTGACTGAGTCATTCCCTGAGCACCTCCGGTCTCGCAGACCGAGCGTCGAAGTTCGGGCTCTCGATCGGCGTGACGATACGACAGACGTCAGTATGCAACGAGTAGGGGAGCCGAGCAACCCGGCGACGGTCGGCGGTAACTACTGGGTCGATGGGAATCTCGTAGGTGTCTTGCAGAAGGTCGTTCAGCACTTCCCGGCTCTTGGCGTCATATCGATGGGAAAGGTCGGTATCGAGAAGGTAGACATGAACGCCCTGACCGCTGTACACTACCATCGTCTCCTCAGCGTTGAAGTCGTCCTCGAAGATGTCTCGTACCTCGAAACCGTACTCGATGGCCTGATCGATATCCTCGAAGGCATACGGGTAGCCTGCCGGGTCTGCGTCGAGAATACCCGCGGCATCGAGTAATTCCTCGCTGTCTCCCGAACCATCCTCATCCGACACTACCCGTGTTGCTCGCTCCCGAGCGATCGTTTTCGCGTCGATATCGATGAGGAGCACCCACGGTCGTTCCCAATGATCGAGGGCGTAGTAGACCGCATCAGGACGCGGGTCTGGTTTGTCGAGTAGATCAGGATCGACGAGTTCGAAGTCGCTCCGCCCAAGTGGATCGTTCCGTGCTGGATGGCGGATGAACTCGAGGACGTCGTCGAAGTCGTGGAACGCTGCCGTGGTTCGGTCACCTGAGACGTTCGTCTGCCATGTGTCCCGGCGGATGAAGTCCTTGTCTGGGATTCCGTCTTTCCGTACCGGGTGTGGTTCTCGAAACGCGAGTGCGTACTGTTTCGGCCCCTTCGCGGTGATGAACGACGGGAGTTCGTCGACATACGAGGGAAACTCCTCCGTGTAGTACCTGTAGATCTCCTCGCGGGTTGCGTGGCGCCAACTCATGAATTGAACTCCTCGTCAAGCTTGTTGAAGCTCCGAATCGTCGTCATCCCTTCTGCGTTTAGCGATTCAACGGCTTCTCGAATATCCGAGAACCGACGCGCGGCACGCCCGCCTACGCTATGCTCTATCCGGTCGGCTTCTGCGAGACAGTCCAACACCTCAACGGCTGTCTCGCGCCTGTTGAACGCCCAGACAGCGTTCGCATCCACCGCACTCTGCTTGTCATAGTCGTCAACCGGTGCGTGTTTGTTGTTACTCGCGAGTTCGGCTTCACCGACCCACACGAGTTCCCCGTCAGCGTCGAAGCCGGCGACGTCGAACACCGTCTCCTCATCGTATTCGTAGTACGGCTTGACCTGTGCGACGTCGTCGCGGGAGTCTAACCACCGTTCGAGCAGCTTCACACCGACCTTGTGCGGTGTCTTCTCACCGATGTCCCCCTGACCAGGACCGACCTTAAGCTTCTGACCGAGGAGTTCACGCCCTGCCGGGAGGACAGTATAGTATTTCCGACTACAGGCTCGCCCTTCTTCCAGCAGGTTTTGCTCGGCAAGTCGTTGTACGTCCAGATTCCCAAAATCGCTCTTGAACGCACTCATATGATTCAGGAGCGTGTGATTTGGTGCATCTCTGTTCATCACGTCCAAGACGTGAGCCAAGAACCGAACATCATCATGAGTAAGCCCACGGCGCTGGAGCTCGTCATCCGGGACGGGTACACCACCAGACTGGACTGGTGACGACCCATTTTCGTCGACAGCAGCCATCTCTTCTTCATCGGCTGGTTTGTCCGACTCAGCCATTCCGGCATTCGCAAACAGGGAGGTGGTGGTGTCAGCGCCGTTCTCTTTCTTCTCTTCGTCGCTTGCTGAACCACTGGTTGCTTGTCCGATGAACGACGACTGCGGCGAGTCCACCGAGTTAGCCGAATCAGCTGGTGCCGGCTGTTTATTGTTTGGTCTACTCCCCCAGCCCTTGTCTTCGGCTGTCTCCGGTTCGCTGGTAGTCTCTGCAAGCCCATACCGGGCCTGTGTTCGCTCCGAAAGCCGTGGCAGGGCCACAGTCTCGAAGTGGTCCGCCTGTTCGACAGACAACGACTCGTCGCTCTCTGGATGACCGGCCGCTATCGGGAGCGGCTTCACCGAAAACGGGGCCGGGCCTGTCTCCCCGAATGACGGACTCGGGAGTTGGGCGATCCACTCTCCGCTGGGGAGCGTATTAATCCGATTTCGGAGGTCAGTCGGGCTCAGATCTTCGTGGGCCAGCGATTCAGCGAGGTCATGCTCAATCGAGATGTTCCCAATGAGCTTCGTCTTGATGTTGTTGAGAACCTCGTCGTAGGCGCGTTCGTTACGGTTTCGAACCTGCCCGGGGAACTGCATTACCAGTCCCATACTCAGACCGAACGACCGTCCCTGTGGAAGCAACTGCTCGGAGACGAGTTTCGTTGCTGCAACAGGAGCGGCCTCTTCGATGATGAGATTGGTGAGGTTCTCGTAGTCCGTATTCCCGTCACGTCGACGCACCTGTACTGCATCCCAGAGATTACTCAACAGGAGGAGTGTGATCGCTCGCTGTGCCTCCGGGCGAAGGTCGCCTAAGTCGACCAGGATCGTGACGTCTTCGTCGAGGAACTCACGGAAGTCGAATCGGTTGTCGACGTATTCGCCGTTGTCGTCCCGTTCCGGAACGTGGCTGAAGATCCGTCGCAGGTGGGCGTCTTCTCTGAGTTTATCGAGGCGGTTCCCGACAGCGTCCATCGACACTTGGAACTGGTGGTCATCCTTCGCGAAGTGCCGCGTGAGCGACTCCTCAACGCTCCGATTGTCCGCCGAAACCGGCGGCACAGTTCGCTCCCGCTGCATCTCGAGCGCGGCCGCAAAGAGATCATCCAACCCGAAGACGTCGCTCCCATACTCCTCGTCGAACAGCGCCTTGATGAGGTAGCTGAGAATCTCGTTTGCGACGAACGCCTGCCCGTACTGCTCGCGGCCCATGATCATCCGCATGATATCGTGGAAGTGGTCGACCTTGTCCTGAATCGCGTCCGCCCGATTCCGTCCAGCGTCGAGTGCCGGCCGGATATCGAAAAAGGAAAACGCGGGAATCGTCTCGGGGACGCGGAACTGGTAGACATCGTCGAGCCCGTTGAAGCGCTCGTAATGACTCCGAAGGTAGTTGGCGCACATCCCGTCGCCCTTCGGGTCAACGATGACGACGGGGCCGCCGGTCGTCTCACGGAGCGACAGCGCATCGTTGATGATTGCTTTCGACTTCCCACTTCCAGTTGAGGCGAACCGACCGTAGTGTGTCGTCAGGAGCTTCGGCGGAATCCGAATCGGACGCTGTTGCGGCGAGCCGTTTTCATCGAGTGCATACCCGATGGCCATCCCCTCCCGGAACTGCTGGACTAAGTCTGGATTGGGCCACGGAAGCGGATCACGACTCTGCTG
>NZ_JBZRPK010000354.1:0-3458 GCF_058382125.1 Haloferax sp. s1 | reverse complement strand
GGGCGGGCCGGGGGGGGCGGAACCCCGCGCGCTCCCCAGGGGTGCGCCGCGAACGGGCAGGGGGCCGGGTCCGCTTCCCCCCGGCGCGGGGCAGTCGGGACAGGAACCGGTTTCTTTTCGGCGGGGTTTCTCTCAAGGGGGGGCGCGCGCCGGGGGGGCGGCGTCGCCCCGAGGGGTCCCGTAACCGCCCCTGCCGAGATTCAGATAGAGGGCCAACCCGAGGAGACCGCCGACGAAGACAGAAAAGCCCCAGAGGAAGGCGTTGTGGGGACTGTGCTTCGCGGCATCGAGACCGGCCCAAACGCTTACGATGAACCAGACGAAGGCGAGCAGCAACCACGCGACCAGTTCGGCCATCGTAGCATATTTCTAACTATTCAGCGATAGGTTTTCTGTATTCTCGCCATCTGCGTACGACACGCTGGATACGGGTGGGATTCGAACGGAAAGAGACGGAATTCGGCGGAAAGAAAAGATAGCGGTCAGTTCCCAGTCCACCGCAAGGCCGCGAGCGTTCCCTCGAAGAGAGCAATCATCGTCGCCGCAATCATAATCGGGGCCATCCCCGTTGGGTCGGGGCTGACGAGGAACGCGAGACCGGCGAACGCGCCCCAGAAGAGTAGCCGGCGGTCTTCCAGCCACTGTCGCGTGACCAGATTCATCATGATAGCCAACTCGATGAACAGGGGAATCTGGAAGACGATGGCCATGTAGCCCATCAAGACGAGAATGAGGTTGAACGTCTCTTTGAGACCGAACGCGACGACCGCCGTGTCCTGCGTGTAGGACGTTAGGTACTCGAAAAGGGCCGGGAGAACGATGAAGTGGGAGAACGCCACACCGACGAGCGCGAGAACGAGGCTCGTCGGGACGGCCGCGAGGTAGTATTTCCGCTCTTTGGGGTACAGACCGGGTCGCATGAAGAGGTACGTCTCGTAGACGAACACCGGGAGTCCGATGACCGTTCCGGCGAGACCCGCAACCTTGAGTTTGGTTAGGATGAGTTCGAGCGGGCCGTAGAGACGCGGGCGACGGTCCGAAAGGTTCGCGGCGTCAGGGATGTGGGAGTTCCAGAGGAAATTGATGACATCGGTCGCGCTCGGCAGCGTGATGCCGAGTCTGGCCTCGATGTCGACCATCGCGTTGAGGATGTCCGCGCCGGGGAAGAGGATGAGCGTAATCAGACCCGCGACGCCAAAGACGACCGCCAACCGGCGAATCATCTCCTCGATGTGCGCGGTGAGCGGCATCTCTTGGTCGCTTTCGGGGGCACCACCGAGGAGCCCGTCGTCTTCGAGGTTGTCGTCGACCACGCTCGGAGTATCGTCGTCACGAAGTTCCGAAGCGGTGTCCTCCGGCATGCCGGCGTCTGCGCCGGTTACGGAAGCAGTAGCCGCGTCGTCGGGTTCATCGGCGTCGACAGACCCGTCGGTGACGGTCTCATCGCGTGGTGTCACGCGATTCTGAGCGGGTTCGTCAGCCGCTGTGGACACGTCTTCGGACCCACCGTTAGACGAAGACTCATCGGTATCGTCTGAGGCGTCCGTCTCGTCGTCGACCGCAGAGAGACCTGTGTCGCGCTCCTCGTCCGCCATTCAGGTGACCTACGCTTCCGGCCAGTTATAGGTCTTTTCGCATTGCGCCGAGCGTAGGGGCGAAAAAGAGCCGAAACCGCGGCGACGGTGAAAAAGATTGATAACCACTAGACTGCTTTCGCCACGTACGTATGTCCAGTGCCCTCGACGAGGACACCCAACAGGCAATTGCATCCGGCCGGGAGACTGCAGGAGCCATGCTTCGAGCGGCGCAAAAAGACCTTCAGAAGGTCTTTATCGTCTTTCTGATCGGGTTCCTCGGGACGTTCTACGCACTCAGTCTCTACGTTTGGGAATTCTTTAAGGGGGTCACCAAGGCAAAGATGGACGCCTCGACAGAGGGTGCCCTCGAAATCATCGCCCAGACGCCCTTCGACGTACTCCTCTTGCAGGCAAAAATTGCACTCGTCGTGGGCATCATCTTCGCAATTCCGCCGTTTATCTACTTCTCGCGGGATGCGCTGAAAGCACGCAACGCATGGCCGAAATCACCCGTCGCGCCGTGGAAACTCGCTTTAATCGGACTCACGATGCTCCTCTTGTTCGCGGGTGGCGTCGCCTACGGGTATCTCGTATTCTTCCCCTTTACCTTCGAATTCTTAGCACGGAGTGCGCACAACGCGGGATTCGACCCCAAATACTCCATCGTCAAGTGGTCACAGTTCATCTTCCTGCTCACGGTTTCGTTCGGTCTCGCCAGCCAACTCCCGCTGGCGGTGACCGGCCTGTCGTACACCGAAATCGTACCCTACGAACTGTTCCGCGACAAGTGGCGGCACGCGGTCGTCGGCATCTTCGCTGTCGGTGCACTGTTCACGCCGCCGGACCCGTTCACCCAAATCATGTGGGCGGTGCCGGTCATCTCGCTGTACGCCTTCAGTCTCTATCTCGCGCGAGTCGTCGTCACGGCCAAGCGTGGCAGCGAGAAGTTAGACCTGAAAGGCACCGCAACAAAACACTGGAACCTCCTCGCCGGCACCGGCGTCGGCGGCGGGCTCTTAGTCTACGCGTTCTACGAGTACGAGGGCATCAAGCTCGCGAACGATGCGCTCGTCGCCGTCGGGAGTCAGTACAGATTCCTCGAACCGGGGTCGCAACTGGTTCTCAGTGCGTTCATCGTCGCTGGCGTTCTCGTCGCCCTCTTACTGGGCCTCGCGTACCTCGTCTTCCGCGATATTCAGCAAATCGAGCGGACGCAGGTCGGCGTCGGTGACCCCACGAAACTCGACCTCTCGGCGCTCGACGCGGACGGAATCCGCGCCGCGCCGCCCGAGGCGTTCGCCGACCGCGAGGAAAACGAAATCATGGGCCTCGCTTCGGCCGCCATCGACGACGGTGACAGGGAAAAGGCGCAGGCGCTCATCGACCGGTTCGACGACTCCGAGGCGAAGCGGGAAGCCGCCGAAGCGGAAGCCGAAGAATCGGACGGACTCGAAGACCGGGCGACCCGCGCTGGCGGCGCGTTCTTCGACGAACTCACCGAAGGCGAGACCGACGAAGACGACATCGGTGGTTACTACAAGGACGTCTCGTTCATCGTCGATTCGGTTACCTCCCGAGCATTCTGGATCATCGGCTGGTTCATGCTCGTCCTTGCGACGACCTTCGGCTGGCTCTACAGCGGCGGTATCAAATTCGTCTACGACAACTTCCTTGATCGCCTCCCGGACGCAGTAACACCAGAAGAGGTCTGGAGCGTCATCACGCTACACCCGATGGAAGCGCTCGTCCTCGAAGTGAAGTTCTCGACGATTCTAGCGGCGTTTGCGACACTGCCGCTTCTCGCGTACTTCGCGTGGCCCGCGCTCCGCGAGCGGAACATCGTCCGGCGGCGTCGTCGGACCATCTACCTCTGGGTCGGCG
>NZ_JBZRPK010000355.1:0-3471 GCF_058382125.1 Haloferax sp. s1 | reverse complement strand
GGTTCGGCCCGGACGCGCTGGAGTACGAACTCGTCTGTTGGGTCAACAGCCCGCTCAAGCGAGGGAAGGCGACGCACAACCTCAACCGCGAGATATACACCCGGCTGAACGCCGCAGACATCGGGATTCCGTACCCCCAGCGCGACGTACACGTTCACTCCGTAGAGTCTGAGACTCCCGCTCGCAACCCCGAGCAATCGCCGATGACCGAGTTGTCGAACGGCGGTGACCGACGGTCGCGAGCGCCGACGGAGTTCGGCGACGAGGACGCCACATCTGCTGACGAATCACTCGACGACGAGTGACGGTCCAGAAAATCGGTCGCGCGGGTGTAAGAATCGACAGACGCGACGCCGAGGAAATTAACTCCGACGAGACCATCTGTCGGGTATGCTCCAACTTGGGCCGATAGACGGACTTATCGAGGTGTTCGGCCCGTTCGCAATTCCCATTCTCCTGTTCGTTGCTGGGTTCGTGGGATACCTCGTCCTCGTCGCCCTCGGACGGACCGGATGGGGCGGTGACTGACCAGAAACCGCCCGCCGGTGCCGCGATGGCGACCCACTATCGCGTCAATGGAGTCCTACGAGGGGATTTTCACCCCGATTTCTGCGTATCTTACTCTTCGACGACGATGGTACCCGTCATACCCGCGGCCTCGTGCGGGATGCAGAGGTACTGGTGCTCGCCCGCCGTCTCGAAGGTGTGCGTGTAGGACTGTCCGGACTGCACCGCACCCTTTCCTTCTTCCCAGCCAGCCTCGGCGGCTTCCTGCGACTCGAATCCGCCGGAGGCCCAGTATGCTGCGCCCTCGGGGATTTTGTCGCCGTAGGCGGTCACGGTGTGTGCCTCGCCAGCGGCGTATTCGAATGCGACCGTGTCGCCGACTGTCACCGTCAGTTCGGCGGGTTCGAACGCGACGGCGGTCATCTCAACCACGTGGTCTGCGTCCTCGGGGACGCCCTCGACGACGTTCGGGCCGCCGGTGTACTCGGTTTCTCCGTCACCGTGGCTGTGGTTGTGGTTTGAGTGGTCGAGGGGTGCCTTGTCGATGGCACCGACGACTGCGAACTGGGCGCGGGCGGTCGCCGTCACGTAGCCTTCTGCGGCGGGGTCGACTTCGCTTCCGTCTTCGACCGCGCCGACGTAGGTCGAAAGCGCATTCTCGACGCGTTCGTAGGCGTCGTGGTCGGCGTGTTCGAGCGATTCGTGGACGCGAGCGCCCTCGAAGGTCTGGAAGACGCCGCTCATGCGCTCGGATGCGGCGGCCGCGAGACCCGCGTCGGCGGCGGCGGTTGCGGCGACGGCGTACATCGAATCGACCGCCTTCTGGCCGTAGGTCTTGGCCGCGCCGTAGGTGTCTCCGTCTTCTTCGGCCGCGGTTCGGACGCCGCCGCGCGCGCCTTCGAACGACTCGTACAGGTCGTGGTCGGCGTGTTCGAGCGCTTCGTGGTAGCCGCCTGCGCCTTCCTCGAAGAAGCCGAACGTGGACTTGACGACTGCTGCTGCGCGGTCGGCCGCACCGACCTCTGCGAGTGCTGCGGCATCGAAGCCGCGGGCACCGAAGAACGCGGCCTCGGCGGCCGACACTTCTGCGGTCGTTCCAACGGCCGTCTCGAACTCGAAGAGCGCGTCCAGCGCTCCCTCGGCGTGGGTCGTCGCAGTGTCGGCCTCTCCGGCCTTCGCGGCGTCGACGAGTCCGGCAAGGTGTTCCTCTTCGAAGCGGTGGTAGAGGTCTTCGGACTCGTGTTCGACGGCCTCGTGGAGGTTCGCTTCGTTCTCCTCGAAGCGGGCGAAGAGCGATTCGGCGACGGAGGCGGCGCGGTCCGTCTCGCCGACGGCGACGAGTTCGCGGGCGTCGCCGAGGCGGGCGCGGAAGAACGCCGCTTCGAGCATCGTTGCCGATTCGCCGCCGACGAGCGCCGAGATTCCTGCGAGGAGGTTCTCGTCGACCGTCGCGAGCGCGTCTTCGGTCGCTTTGGTGTCGCCTGACTGGGCAGCTTCCTTCAGCGATTCGAGACCGCCTTCGAAGCCTTCGTAGGCGTCGTGGTCGGCTTCTTCGAGCGCTTCGTGAGCGCGTGCGCCCTCGAAGTGCGCGAAGATATCACCGGCGAGCGTGGCGGCGAAGTCGGTCTTGCCCTGTGCAACCAGTCGCGTCACGTCCGCTGCGCGGGCACGGTACAGCGTGAGCGCAGAGGCGTGAGCGTAGTCGTCGCCGGGACCGCCGAGACCGGCGAGGACTTCGGCGTCGAATCCGACCGACTGCATGAGTGCGAGGTGCCCCGCACCTGCAACGGATTCTGGGACAAGCTCGTAACTCGCCTCGACTGTTGCGTCCGCCGCGGAGCGGGCGGACGAGGCGATGCTGTCGGCGTCGCCAGCATCGGCCGCGCCTTCGATGCCAGCCTCGAACGTTTCGTAGAGTTCGCCCGACGCGTCTTCGAGGACCGAGTGTTCCGGTGCCTCCTCGAACGACTCGTAGATTTCGTGAGCGAGTTCTGCCGCTGCCTCGACTTCGCCGGCGGCCGCGAGCATCTCGACGTCCCGTGCGCGAGCGCCGAAGAGAAGGACGCCCATCGCGTCGACGACGGCCGAGTCGACACGGCCGCGCTGGGCCGCGAGCAGGTTGTCCGAAGCCTGCACTGCGAGGTCGACGCCGGAGTCGGCGTTACCCTTCGAGAACGCGTCCTTCGCGCCGCCGAGGTGCTCTTCGAACGTTTCGTAGTTCTCCTCGTTCGTTTTCTCCAACTGCTCGTGAGTGCCCCACTCGCTGGAGGCCTGTTCGAACCGAGCGAACACGTCCTCCGCAACACGGGCAGCCGTCCCCAGCCGTCCTGCGCTGGCGAGGGCGATGGTGTCGTACAGTCGTGCACGCATCACGTTCCACTCGGCCGCGACGGCGACCGTTGCGTCGACGGTCACCGAAGCGTCCGCCTCGGTCGCTGTTCCCGTCTCCGTCGATTCGTTCCCAGTTGACGTCGAAGCGTCTTCTGACGGTCCGCTACATCCAGCGAGACCGGCCGACGCAACCGCCAGACCCGTCGTCTTCAACAGACTCCGTCGGGAGTAGTTCATACGTTTAGGCTCGCCTAATCTAATAAAAGGACTTCGATTTTTAGGGAACCCTAAATCGTGTCACTCAGCGGTAATGCGGTTCACTACCTGTATTTTTGGGGTCTCTAAATAGTGGTAAGACCATCGATTAATCGACGAGGATATCAGTCGGTGCCGCGTCTCCTGTCGCCCCGACGTGGAAAAAGTCTATATCGAACCGACAGCTCAGTCCGCGGTCGCCGGTTCGTCGCCCCGAAGTCGGTCGATAGCCGATTCGAACTCGCTGTCGTCTTCGACGGTGTCTTCCCACTCTTCGAGGCCGCGTTCGACGCGGGTTCCCTCGATGGTGTTGTCGAAGAAAAACGCAAACAGCCCGCGGACGGCAATGCCGGTCGAGCCGATGACGAAGATGGTGTC
>NZ_JBZRPK010000356.1:0-3479 GCF_058382125.1 Haloferax sp. s1 | reverse complement strand
GTACGACACCACCGTCACCAACCACGAGCAGTAATAGTACAGTCTTCTTGAATGTCTTCTTTTCCAGATAGTATTTAAAACAATTCATATGTGAAGAGGGGAGCATTGGACCCCTAGGTACGTACCCTCGTATGTGAAACGAACAAAGACAAACACCACCTTTGGGGAAAGGGGGGATGAGATTACGAACGGGCCGAAAATCAACAGGCGGACGTACTTACAGGGTGCCACCGGCACTCTCGCAGTGGGGGGATACATGCTCCCCCCAGTCAACAACGTACAGGCACGTTCGATGAGCGTTGAGATTCCACAAACGTACCTCGACCGGTTCGAGAATATCGTGAACGTAGTTGAGGCGGGTGCCGACGCAACCGGGAACGTCCCAATCGACGATGTTCTCTCACAGAACGTCGGGAACGACACACTATTTGTCTTCCCTGAAGGTCGGTACCTGATGAACCAACAACTCCGGGAGACGGGGTTCGAGAACCTCGGCTTCTACGGACCGAATGCGACCGTCACACATGGAACAATCGACGCAATTGAGGACAAGATCGTGACTGCAGGTGAGTTCTCGGGACCGTCACGGTTCTTCCGACTTGGCGTCATTTACGCACCCGGACGTGACCTCCTCTTCGAGGGGTTAACCTTCGATTTCACTGCCCCACAGTCGGGGATTCGGGCTATCGAGGCCTACGTCACTGACGGATTGGAAGTCCGTGACATCACCATCACCGGACAACACGACACCGGAACTTTCGGCCCGGCGCTTTTCAGTGTAACCGCGGCAAACGGGACTGGAATCATTGAGCGATTCAAAGCACCCGATGGTGCTGCGTACACCGAAGACACGATTGGGGATATTGATCTCGGCCCAACCGGGATGCTCATCGACCCTTACAGCGCCGGAACGCTCCGAATCGTCGACTGCGAACTCGGTCGATTCCCCGACAACGGTCTCTACGTCTCCGGCGCGAACGGAACGGTCCACGTCGAAGGCGGAACGTACAAGAACAGTTCCATCAGTTCGGTTCGCCTCAAAGGGTACGGAAGCAGTGTTCGTGGCACGACGGTCGTTATCGACGAGTTTGTTCAGGGAATTAGTCAGCGAGGCATTCGTCTCGACGACGGGTCGAACCTTCGAATCGAAGATACCACAGTATCAATCACCGGCCCGATAGAAGATGCCATTCGCGTCCTCAACGACGTTGAGACCGCAGCAATCCGGGACTGCGACATCGTCTTAAACGACGACGGGGGATGTGCGCGTGGTATCCAGATTACCCCGGACGCCGGGCGCGTCGAAATCCTCGACTCCACTATCGAGATTGAGGGGTCAAACTTCGCGGTGTACGTCCAGGGACGCAACGTCACCGAGGATTCGACAGTCCTGATGAAGAACATCTCAATCACCGGGCCGGCACCCGGAGAGACGGCCCGCGAAGCACTTCGCATCGAACGTGCAAACGGTCGGTTCGAGAACCTCGCTATCGACCAACCCGGCGAGGACTACCGGCGCTGTGCCGAGATTCTGGCCGACGACAACCTGTTCGTCGGCGGTACCTACAAATCGACGCACCACCCGTTCATCAACAAGGGCAACCGGACGCGCTTCGACGATATCACCGCGCAGTCGTACAGCGGGCGACAGGCTATCAAACTGTACAGCGAGGGCACCGACGTAGTCATCATGGACTCGGTCCTCTACGGAGGGTACACCGACAAGGGCGCAGAAGGGTTCGTGGTCGACAACACCGAAATGCCCCCGGCCTGAGGTGGGGAAGGACTTACCCACCCGATAATCTTGAGGGCGGACTTCGAACGAACCCCAACGCATGGACCACGACCGATTGGCCGATATGGACCTTCTCGTCATCTCACACGGGTACAAACACTTCGTCAAATCGCAGGTCGACGTACTCGCGAAATACGTCAACTCCATCCACGTCTGCGTCAGATACAACTGGTTCGCGGACGTGGCGTCGCGCCTACCGATAGACGGCGGCGAAGGATTCGGAAAGGACGCGAAAATCGCCCAGACGGGCGTTCCAAACAACGTCCACGTCATCGAGACACCGCTTTTGTATCTCCCGTTGGACATCCAGCGCGAGCATCTCCTCGGACAACAGCACGTCCGGAAAGTCCGGAACCAACTCAAATCGTACCCCGTCTCGTTCGACCTGATTCACTGCCACATGTCGTGGACATCCGGATACGTCGGAGCACGCCTAAAAGACGAACTCGACATTCCGTACGTCCTGACCGTCCACGCGAACCGTGACTGGTTCGAGTCACAACTCCAATCCGGCAACGAGCGACTGTACGAGGCGTGGGCCGAAGCCGACCGACTCATCCGCGTCAATCGCCGCGACCGCTCGAAACTCGAACCCTACAACGACGACGTGGTCCACATCCCCAACGGGTACGACACGGATATTTTCGAACGAATTCCCACGTCGAAAGCCCGCGAGAGACTCGGCGTCGACGCCGACACCCCCCTCGTATTCGCGCTCGGGACGTTGAAGCCGCGAAAAGGGTTCCAGCACTTGATGCGTGCGATGACGCGAGTTCACGAATCCGAACCGGAGGCACGACTCGTCATCGGCGGGCAGGGAGGGATGCAAGACGAACTCGAATCGCTCGCCGAAGAGTTGGGCATCGACGACCAGACCGACCTGCTCGGATACGTCGAATCGGAGACGCTGAACGACTGGATGAACGCCGCCGACCTGTTCGTCCTCCCGAGTTACAGCGAAAGTTTCGGTGTCGTTCAACTGGAGGCGATGGCCTGCGGGACGCCCGTCGTGGCAACCAAAAACGGCGGGAGCGAGGAGGTCATTGCGAGCGACGACTACGGATTACTCGTCGAGGGACCCGAGTCACACGATGAACTCGCCGACGCCGGGGTCAGGGCGCTCCACCGAGACTGGAACGCCGATGCCATCGAGGCGTACGCGAACGAGTTCACGTGGGAGAACGTCTGTGAAGAGATAGCCGACCTCTACGTCGAAGTCCTCGAAGCAGACGAAGAACGCAAAGATCAAACCGTCACGATGAGCCACTAATCCCCACCGCGTTTCATCGTGCCCTCCATTTTAGCCACCGTCGTTCCCGACGGGCGTCCGGAAGAACCAATCGGGAACAGTGTAGCGCCGAGTACGAGAAAGTGGAGATAGTCGAACGTCGGCCACTAGAGTGCGTTTCGACCAGCGAGTACGGCAACACCGACGAAAAGAGCCGAATGGAACAACGGAATCCCACTCGTTGGCGTCCACAGTGAACCCAGCCAATCGACCAGAGACATCGACTGGACCATCAACAGTGCCGGCCCGTCGTTGGTTGAACTCGTGTTCTCGCTGGTTGTCGTCGTGTCAGTCGGTGTCTCAGTCGACCGTGTCGTTGTGGTCGTCGTCTCTGTCGACGTCTCAGTTGTCGTCGAGGCTGCTGACGTGACTGTCGTCGTTTCGGTCGTCGTTGTG
>NZ_JBZRPK010000357.1:0-3480 GCF_058382125.1 Haloferax sp. s1 | reverse complement strand
CGTGTGAAGGGTGCTCGCGGTCGCTTCCCGGTCAAACTCATCTACGCGAGCGTCCTGCCGATGATCCTCGTCCGCGCCCTGCAGGCGAACATTCAGTTCCTCGGGCGCATCCTCAACAACCAGTGGGCGGCGATGCCCGCGTGGCTCGGACAGTACACGGGTGGACAGGTCACAGGTGGCCTGTTCTACTACGTTGCGCCCATCCAGTCGCGCTCCGACTGGATGTGGTTCCTCGGACTCACGTCGGCCGACCCCCTCGACATTGCGATTCGCGTGCTCATCGACCTCGGATTCATGATCATCGGTGGTGCGGTGTTCGCAGTGTTCTGGGTCGAGACGACGGGAATGGGTCCCGAGTCGACCGCGCGACAGATTCAGAACTCCGGGATGCAGATTCCCGGGTTCCGACGTAACCCACAGGTCATCGAGAAGGTCATGGAGCGGTACATCCCGCAAGTGACTATCATCGGTGGCGCACTCGTCGGTCTCTTGGCCGTCATGGCCAACATGCTGGGTACCATCGGTGCCGTCTCCGGGACGGGGCTGCTGCTCACGGTCTCCATTACGTACAAGCTGTACGAGGAGATCGCGGAGGAACAGCTCATGGAGATGCATCCGATGATGCGCAACATGTTCGGCTCGGAATAGCTGTTATCTGAGGCCGCTCGGCCTCGATTTTCCGAACCCACTTTCTTAGAAACACGACGCTCCGAGAGCGGTAGCGCTTTCTCCGACAGGGAGAGAGTTTCCTGATGGGCGTTTTACGCTGATCTCAGTTACGAGTGCAAACGGAAGCTATCGCGCCCCCGTCCACGGAGTGAGGATGAACGACCGGCGAAAAGTAGTGGGTGGTGGTGGAAGTACCAGTGGGGTGCGTGACGTTAGTGCCGTGCATGCAACGCCATCGCCTGAGGCCTCATAATGGTATATGCACACAACCACCAAAGACCTAGTTAAATAGGAAACAATTGTCTCGGGAGAAAGTTGTGATATTCTCTGAAAAACCGGACACCCCTATCGTGTGGCACAACGTATCTCACTCGTCGTCGGGGAACCCGTGTTCTCCGATGAGCGGGACGAACCGAACGCCGCCGTAAGTCGTCCGTTCGATTCTCCCATCCTGTTTCGTTACTAATACCAACTCTTGTGACCCGCTGCGGGGGCCGAGTGGAATGACCATCCGCCCGTCGTCAGCGAGTTGGTCGAAAAGTGGGTCGGGAATTTCCGGTGCGACCGACGCCACGTTGATTCTATCGAAGGGGGCGTGTTCGGGTAACCCGCCAGACCCGTCTGTGACGACCACCGTCACGTCACCGTAGTCAGTCCGAGCGAGAGCGTCCCGTGCAGCATCTGCGAGTTCGGGAACTCGTTCGACAGTGAAGACGTTCTCGGGGCCGACAATCTCCGCGAGAACGGCGGCGTGGTAGCCGCTTCCCGTCCCGATTTCGAGGACGCGCTGTCCCGGTCGCGGTTCGAGCAGTTCGGTCATCCGTGCAACGAGGTGCGGCGCGGTCACGACCTGGTCGTGGCCGATGCCGAGCGGTTCGTCCGCGTAGGCGCGGTCGCGTACCGCATCGGGAACGAACTTGTGCCGCGGGACGGTCTCCATCGCCTTCGCAACCCTCGTCGTGTAGAGTTCGCCCTGCTCGCGGAGCGATGCGACGAGCCTCCGCCGCGCCTGTTCGGTTCGGTCGTCGTCCATATCGGGTTCCCCTCGTCTCTAGCGACGGCTCGAGGGAACAAAGGACTGTCTCGCGGGGGGCGCATCGGCTGGATAGCTATCGCGGAAACACGCTTGATTCCGGTCATTTTTCACACCCCATAGCGACCACCGAGGTATGAACGAGGGGCGACTCGCACTCGACATCGAGACGGCCAGTCCGAACGGCACGCCGAGCGACTTCCGAAACACCGCTGACTTCGAACTCGTCGCCGTCGGTCTCGGCTTCTGTGTCGGTGACGGCGACCCCGAAGTCGAAGTCGTCCTCCGTGACGGTGATTGGAGCGTCGAGCACACGGCCGGCCTCCTCCGAGAAGTCGTCGAGTGGTGCGAGGCCCGAAGTGGACCGGTCATCACCTACAACGGCGAGTACTTCGACGAACACCATCTTCGAGCATGGGCCGAGCAAGTTGCGGACGAAGGCGTCTGGTCTGACGCCCCGGACCGCGTGGATTCGCTTTTCGCCGACCATATCGACCTCGGAACGCTCGCCGCGGAAGCCTACCCGCACGCAGTCCGGCAAAACCGGGATATTCCGGCGCTGTGGAAGGCGTGCAAGGAGGCAGGCATCGACCAACCGACGGTTTGGTACGACGACTACGAGCTCGATTCGAATTATCTCGACCGTCTCGGCATTGACGAGAAACACGTCAAAGGCGCACACGTCGGGGAAGCCCTCGGAGAAGCCTACGTCGACGGCGTCGTCGCCGGTATCGACCATACCCAGACGCATACCGAACTCACGCGACTACTCGCCGAGTACGCCGCTGGCGACATCGCACCTCTCTTTTCGCTTCACGACGCACTCCGGCAGGCCGACGCACAGGTGTAGACGGGCACTGGTCGGCGGATGTTGATTAGTAGACACCGGTCGGCAGACACTGGCGGCAGATGCTGGGGTCGTTCCCGTCCTGTCTCGCGGCAAACGTTTAGCCGTCAGGTATCGTAGCGCTTGGCATGACCGACCTCGAACCGGCGGCCGCCGTCGAGGAGGCGCTTCGTGGTAATGGTATCAGCGTCGAGTCGCTCTCCATCGACGAGTCGGTGTCTTTGACCTACCTCACGGCATTCCCGGATGTCGAACCCGACCACGGGGAGGTAGGACGTGCAGTCACCGCCTTCCTCGAACTCGCCCAGAGCGACGAGTGGGAACCGACCACCGTCGAAGCGACGATTCTTCGAAGCGAGGGCGACGTACAGGCGACGTGGCGACTCGAAGCGGACTGGATTCAGGCGTACAACGACTACACGCTGGACGACGAGGAACTGTCCCAGCGCGTCCTCGACACCCTCTACGAGGGGGGAGACGCGTGAGTTCGTGGCGTCTTCGGGGAAAGCAGTCCACCGCTCGCGGTCCCCGCCGCCCGTCGCATTTCGAGTACTCTCGGGTCACCTTGACGTTCGAAAGCGAGGGGACAAACTGCACCGGCTGGCTC
Organism: Haloferax sp. s1; assembly: GCF_058382125.1. Taxonomy (NCBI): domain Archaea; kingdom Methanobacteriati; phylum Methanobacteriota; class Halobacteria; order Halobacteriales; family Haloferacaceae; genus Haloferax; species Haloferax sp. s1. Next base: position 324 of record NZ_JBZRPK010000357.1, on the reverse strand, counting down.
TACCGACCTGATGGCGTCGAGTCCCCGCCGGTGGTCGTTATGGCCGGTGAACTCGCCGCAGAGCGTCGGTTCGGTCTGCGAACCTACGCCGAGCGATTGGCTGAAGCGGGCTACGCCGCGTTCCTCTTCGACTATCGAAACACCGGCGACTCCGACGGCGAACCGCGAAACCTCGTTGACCCCGATTCGCAGATTGCTGACTGGCACGCGGCAGTCGAAGGACTCCGCGAACGGGACGAAATCGACGCGAACTCGCTTATTCTCTGGGGGGCCGGTCTCTCCGGTGGGTATGCGCTCCGAGCAGCGGCCGAAGATGGCCGTATC
>NZ_JBZRPK010000358.1:0-3486 GCF_058382125.1 Haloferax sp. s1 | reverse complement strand
TCCGACAGGTAATGGACGTGCCCGGGGTGGAGAATATCGAAGGTCCCCTGCGCGATGACTCGTCTCATTTGTCTCCCCTCATTGGTCTAACTCCGAGTCGATGTCTTCCTGTGTGAAGTCGAAGAACGATTCGGGGTCCGGAAGGTCGACATCGAGAACCGGGAGGTCTCGTACCTCGCCGGACTGGTCGAACGCTTTCCAGTCGTCCGGGCCGTACGGTGCACCGATGATGATGTGGACGGTCCCGCTCCCGAAGGTGTCGAGGTCCGCGTCACTCGGGCGGAGAACACCGTTCGGGTGGGAGTGAATCGACCCGACGGCGCGGAAATCGTTCGGGATGAGGTCGTTTCTAACGGTTGCGCTGTAGGGGTCCGAGACGGTTCCCGGAATGATGAGCACGTCCGTCACGACGAGTCCGTCCCGGTCCACACCGAGTCGTCGGGCATCTTCACCGCGGAGCAGCCCCATGTACTCGTTCGGATGCGTCTCCGCAGAGGATTCGAGCGCGAAGTCGAGGGCGTCGTCGGCGATTCCGATGACCTCCGGCGACCGGAAGAGTCGCATACCGAGTCGTCCGCGGGCGCTCCATCTAAGGGTTCCGAAACGGTGAGTCCGCACCGAGGAATTGAACCGTTATACTGAGGTTCGCAGTCGATTCACATTCGGTGTGATGCTCTCTTCCGACCTCGTCGACCGCGTGACGAGTGCGCTCGATGCCGACGTACCGCCCGCGTCGACGACGGAACTCGATGGTGGCCACGTCGGGCACGTCTATCGGCTCGACTTCGACAGTCGGGACCCGGTTGTCGTCAAAGTCGGAGACACGCCGCTCGATGTCGAAGGTGCGATGCTCGATGCGCTCGACAGAACCGGTCTCCCCGTTCCGACCGTCTACCACGCTGAGTCTGACCTCCTCGTCCTCGACTACGTTGAGGGCGATTCCGAACTCACAGACCGCGCCGAGCGCAACCTCGCGACCCACCTTGCGGCACTTCACGAGACCACGGCACCGGCGTTCGGGTTCCAGTTTGACACGCTCTCTGGACCGTACCGCCAACCGAACCCGTGGACGGACTCGTGGGTGGAGTTCTTCCGCGACCAACGACTGCTGCCGTGGTGTGAAGCGGCGCAGTCAGACGGGCTTCCAGCGTCGACCGTCGAGCGAATCGAAGCCGTCGCCGACGACCTAGATAGTCTCATCACGGAACCGTCAGCCCCACGACTCGTTCACGGCGACGTGTGGGAGAAGAATCTGCGGGTGAGAGACGGGCGCGTCGTCGCCTTCCTCGACCCGGCGTGTTACTACGGGCATCCGGAAGTCGAACTCGCCTACATCGACTGGTTCGACGGGGCCGGAGACGCGTTCTTCGACGCCTACGACGAACAGCGGGGGATCGAATCTGGCTTCTTCGAGAGACGGTCACCTGTCTACGCCCTTTTCCCACTTCTCGAACACGTTCGCGTGTTCGGGTCAGAGTACGTACCGGCCGTCCAAGACGCGCTGGACGAGGTTGGCTACTGAGGGTCAGATACGATTGGCTACTGAGGGTCAGATACGGTCGGATATTGAGGCTCTCAGAACCGTGCGCATCGCTCGCGTCCACGAGATGCTTTTGTAAAGCTTAACACCACCCCATGACCTAGCCAGACTATGAGCGACGAGCACGCCGGGGATTCCGGCGACGACTCGGGTCCGAATTCGGACGCGCGACCTACCGTTTACGATCTTGCACCGAACTGCACCGTTGATGACGTTGAAACTGGCGCATACTACCACGCCGTGGTGAACGGCGTCGTCGAGTACGGCATCTTCGTGGATATCTCTGATTCCGTCTCTGGTCTCATTCACGAGTCCAACCTCTCGACCGACTACGAGGTCGGCGACCGCTTGGTCGTCCGTCTCGACTCCATCCGCGAGAACGGCGACATCGCGTTCGCCGAAGAGACGCCCGACGACTACCGTACGCTGACCATCGACCACGAACCGACCATCACGCCTATCTCTCGTCTCACGGTCGGTGAGTCGGTCACTATCGAAGGTGTCGTCTCTCAAATCAAACAGACCGGCGGGCCGACCGTCTTCCGCATCGCCGACGACTCGGGCATCATTGCCGCCGCCGCCTTCGAAGAGGCTGGCGTTCGCGCCTTCCCCCACGTCGACCTCGACGATGTCGTCCGCATGGCCGGCACCGTCGAAGACCACGAAGGCACGCGCCAACTCGAAGTCGACGGTCTCACCGTCCTCGAAGCCGACGCGGCCGACGAGACCCGCGAGCGCATCAATGCCGCGCTGGACGAGCGTGCCGAACCCGAACCGGTCGAACCGCTCGTGGAGTGGCCCGCATTCGAGAAGCTTCGTGACGACCTCGAAGATGTCGCACGCCTCCTGCGTCGGACGGTCCTCGAAGGCCGTCCTATCCGCGTCCGCCACCACGCAGACGGTGACGGCATGTGTGCGTCCGTGCCGGTTCAACTGGCACTCGAACGACTCATCACCGAGGTCCACGACGACCCCGACGCGTCGCGACACCTGTTCAAGCGCCTGCCGAGTAAGGCACCGTTCTACGAGATGGAGGACGTGACCCGCGACCTGAACTTCGCGCTGGAGGGTCGCGCTCGCCACGGCCAGCGGCTTCCCTTCCTCCTGATGCTCGACAACGGGTCGACCGAAGAGGACGTGCCCGCCTACGAGAACCTCGCGCACTACGACGTGCCTATCGCGGTCGTCGACCACCACCATCCCGACCCCGAGGCGGTCGACCCGCTTCTCGACGCACACGTCAACCCGTACCTCCACGACGAGGACTACCGCATCACGACGGGTATGATGTGTGTCGAACTCGCACGGATGATTCATCCCGACGTGAGCGACGAACTCCATCACGTCCCCGCCGTCGCCGGGCTTTCGGACCGCTCGAAGGCCGAGGTCATGGACGACTACATCGAACTCGCCGCAGCCGAGGGCTACGACCGCGACGAACTCCTCGACGTGGGTGAAGCGCTCGACTACGCCGCTCACTGGCTCCGCTACAACGACGGCGCGACCATCGTCAACGACGTGCTCAACGTCGGCTGTGACGACGAATCACGCCACCGCGAACTCGTGGAGTTCCTTTCGTCTCGCGCCGAGCGCGACGTGGACCGACAGCTCGAATCCGCAGAGCCGCACCTCGAACACGAGCGCCTCGAAAGCGGGGCGAACCTCTACCGCATCGACCTCGACAAGTGGGCACACCGCTTTACCTACCCCGCGCCGGGGAAGACGACGGGTAAGCTTCACGACCGCAAGGTCACAGAGACGGGCGAGCCGGTCATCACCATCGGCTACGGTCCCGACTTCGCCGTCCTCCGCTCCGACGGCGTCCGCCTCGACATCCCGCGGATGGTCGCCGCACTGAACGAGGAAGTCGTCGGCGGCGGCGTCCCCGGCGGTGGCCACCTCGTCGTCGGGTCCATCAAGTTTGTCAGCGGCATGCGCTCGGAGGT
>NZ_JBZRPK010000684.1:0-15419 GCF_058382125.1 Haloferax sp. s1 | reverse complement strand
AAGTACCAGCTTCCGTTCTACGTCGCCGCCGACATCGCGATGGCAGTCACGGAACAGGCCGTCTCCCCCGAGACGTTCGATATGGACGAAGTCGAAATCGACCGCGGCAAGGTCGTCGGCGACGACACCATCGACGAATGGCTCGACGAGAAAGGCCGATTCCAGCCACACGCACTCACCGACGACGGCATCAGTCCGCGCGCGTTCCCCGGTACGGACGAGGGTGCACACATGTCGACTGGTCTCGAACATGACGAACTCGGTCGCCGGACCGAAGACACCTCGATGCGCGTCAAGCAGGTCGAAAAGCGCGACCGGAAGGTCGAGACGGCGAAGTCCGACGAGGACTTCTCGCCGCGTGAGTTCGGCGACACCGACTCGGACGTGCTCGTTATCTCGTGGGGTTCCAACGAGGGCGCGCTCGTCGAGGCCATGAACTTCCTCGAAGCGGACGGCATCGACATCCGCTTCCTCTCAGTTCCGTACATGTTCCCGCGTCCGGACCTCTCGGACGCTATCGAGGCGGCAGACGAAGTCATCGTCGTCGAGTGTAACGCGACGGGACAGTTCGCCAACGTCGTCGAGCACGACACATTAACCCGTGTCAAGCGCATTAACAAGTACGACGGCGTCCGCTTCAAGGCGGACGAACTCGCAGACGAAATCAAATCGACCCTCGACGCAGAGGAGGTTTCAGCATGAGCTCAGACGTCCGCTTCACCGACTTCAAGTCAGACAAACAACCGACCTGGTGTCCCGGCTGTGGGGACTTCGGGACGATGAACGGTATCATGAAAGCCCTCGCCAACTCCGGCAACGACCCGGACAACACGTTCCTGGTCGCCGGTATCGGCTGTTCCGGCAAAATCGGGACGTACATGCACTCGTACGCCATCCACGGCGTTCACGGGCGCTCGCTCCCCGTCGCTGCCGGGGCCAAGCTGGCGAACCCCAACCTGACCGTCGTCGCCGCCGGTGGCGACGGTGACGGGTACTCCATCGGTGCGGGGCACTTTATCCACGCCGTTCGCCGCAACGTCGACATGGCCTACGTCGTCATGGACAACCGTATCTACGGCCTGACGAAGGGTCAGGCGTCGCCGACTTCGCGCGAGGACTTCGAGACCTCGACGACCCCCGAAGGGCCGCAGCAGCCGCCGGTCAACCCGCTAGCGCTGTCGCTGGCCGCCGGTGGCACGTTCATCGCGCAGTCCTTCGCGACCGACCACAAGCGTCACGCCGAAATCGTGCAGGAAGCCATCGAGCACGATGGCTTCGGCTTCGTGAACGTGTTCAGTCCGTGTGTCACGTTCAACGACGTGGACACCTACGACTACTTCCGCGACAACCTCGTGGACCTCAAGGAGACGGACCACGACCCGACCGACTACGACGCTGCCAAGGACAAGATTCTCGACTCTTCGAAGGAGTACGAGGGAATCATCTACAAAGACGAGAGTTCGGTCTCCTACGAGCAGAACTTCGGCGTCACGGAGAACATGTCCGACATTCCGTCGGGTGCCCCCGACGACGCGATGGACCTCGTCCGCGAGTTCTACTAAACCGCGTTCGATTCACCACGTCGGTTGTTCTTTCGGCCCGACTGTTCTTTCGATTGGGCCGTTTGGCCGTTTTTTGACCTTCCCCGTTCGGTAGTACTCGCTATTGCTGCATCCGAGTTGGTCTTGCCCCCGTGAACGGAGTCAGAGTGACTGGGGCAGAAGCGACGGCAACGCAGACAAGCCGGAGGAAATGCAGGACAAGCCGGAGGAAATGCAGGACAAGCCGAAGGCAAACGCGGAACGAGGACAACACAGGACGCAGACAACTGGAGAGTTGTCACTCGAACCGGTCGGTAGGGGCTTACTCGACCGTCTCAATGCGGAGTCGGTACCGTGTGCCGCAGTCGAGACACCGCGCGTCATCAGACTCGATGAGTTCGGTTACCAGCACCTCTCCGAACTCGCAGTTGGGACACTCGTAGACGAGTGAATCACCCGCGATGCGGTGTTCGAATGCGTTCGTGTTCTCTTCGGTCAGTGGTTCTGAGGCAGACGACATGTATGACCACTAATCTAGATATGCTACCACACACCACATAAAATTGTACCTCGAATCGAGCCGCCAAAGCCGGAAAATCCCTACCCTTTCGGAACGGCTTTTCAACTCGCAACCGTCGAGTTCCCTATGACGGAGCACCTACCTTCAGCAGGCGACGCACCGCTGGCGAATGGGATGCCGATGCTCGGCCTCGGAACGTGGGAGAACACGAACCCAGACGAGTGTGAAAACGCAGTGAAGACGGCGCTGGAGATGGGGTACCGCCACATCGACACCGCCCAGATTTACGGGAATGAGGCGGAAGTCGGTGCGGGTATCGCCGCCGCGGACGTCGACCGCGACGATATCTTCCTTGCGACCAAGGTCTGGATTGACGAACTCTCCTCCGACGACGTTATCCAGAGCACGCGAGAGAGTCTCGACAAACTCGGCGTCGACTACGTGGACCTGCTGTACGTCCACTGGCCGGCCGGCGAGTACGACGCCGAAGAGACGCTCGCCGCCTTCGACGAACTCGTCGACGAGGGCCTGACAAAGCGCGTCGGCGTCTCCAACTTCGAACCCGAACAGCTCCGCGAAGCCGTCGAACTGTCCGAGTCGGGGATTTTCGCCAACCAAATCGAACTTCACCCGCTGCTCCAGCAGGACGAACTCCGCGAGGTCTGTGCCGACGAAGACATCGAAATCGTCGCGTACTCCCCGCTCGCTCGCGGGACGGTATTCGATGTGGACGTACTCTCCGATATCGCCGAGAAACACGACGTAAGTGAGGCACAGGTGTCGCTCGCGTGGATTCGAGAAAAAGGCGTGACGGCCATTCCGAAGGCGACGAGCGAAGGCCACATAGAGGACAACTGGAAGTCGCTCGACCTCGAACTCGACGACGAAGACATCGAAACCATCGACGCTATCGAGGAGACCGACCGCCGCGTGGACCCCGGATTCGCGCCCTGGTAGATAGCTAAAGACGACCCTCGATAGCTGACTCCCCCATTCGGTCTCGCCTCTTTGAGGTACCCACTCCTGGCTACTCGGCCAGTCTCTGTTTCGCGCCTCGTATCCCGACCCGAAGCCGCAATGGATTTGTTGATTGGCTTCCGACAGAACTGTATGGAGTTCGACCTGACCAAGACAGTCGCACTACTCGTCGGTCTCGTTGTGCTCGGAACCGCGGCGCTCATCGGGATGGGTGTAATGGAGACGAACACCGTCTTGATGATGGTAACGCCGGCGATGCTCGCCTTCGGCGTAATCTGTCTTGCCATCGGCGTCAAGCACGGCGAATACCGGACCGCGAACTAATAGGGGTTCTCGTAGTCAAAGGGATTCTCCTAGTCAACCGTCCATTTCACCTTCCGGGAGTCGACACCGTATTTCGACTCCCGAGCAAGTGCTCTGTACTTCTACGACACTTCTGTAATCGCCCTACCGCGAACTCTCGCTTTCCTGCCGATTTTCGACGACGTCTTCGAGTGTCTCGTCTGAGACAGTCACCGAAATGCGGACGCCGACGAGGCTGATGATGATGCCCGTAAAGATGAACATCGCCAGTCGCTGCATCGGTGAGAGGTGAACGCGGCCGAGTAACACGAGATTAGCGAGTTCGCCCTGTCGTTCGAGGAGGAAGCCAGCGACACCGCGGACGACAAGCCCGATGGCGATAACCCCGAACGGGAGGTTCATATGCGACGTTGAGACGCTCTCACTGCCGATGAGTTCGTCGAGGAGCCGACCCGCACTGGCGGTGAGCGCGGCGAGCGCCAACCACGGAACGCTGTGATAGACGAACAAGAGTGACGGCACGAGCAACTCGTTGCCGTCGGTACCGGGCGTCTGAACCGCGAGTGCGCCGAGGAACAGACCGACAATAGCCAGTCCTGCCGCCACCGCGTACGTGACGACAGACACCTGTCCGGAGTAGAGGGCGTCACGAACTCGTTCAGGTGCATCCGAGAGGAACTCGTCGATAGCCAGTCCCTTGTACAGGAGAACCGCGCCGAGAAGGGCGGCGAGACCCGCCATTGCGACTGCCGGGGTGAACTGGACGAGAAGGAGTGGGAGCAAAAGCAAACCCACACCGAGTGGGACGAGCACCGTCGAACGGAGTTCCTCGTCGGCGAGGAACTGTTTGAGGAGGTAGTAGGTCGACTCGATGTCGTGTGCCTGTCGGACGACCACGCGGTCGACCGCGTCCACTCGAAGTCGACTTTCGACGACGGGAACGAGGCGTTCGTCCTCCGCACTGTCGATGACGACCACCGCGGACTCGACATCGTGCAACTCGACGAGTTCGTCGAGCTGGCGAGCGACGGATCTATCCGCACCGACGACGCTCTCGCTGGTTCCGGAGATGACGGCGACTTCGGCGTCCTCGCGCTCGTCTCGGAGTTCGCGCGTGACGCGCAACGCTTCGAGTAGACAGTTAACGCTCGAATCCTCCGGGTCTGCAAGACCGACATCGGTAACGAGCGACCGAACCGCCTCCCAGCCAACGACGGGCGTCGAGAGTCCCGACTTTCGGCCAATGTCGTTTGCTCGGTCGACACAGAGGACGAGCGTTGTCACGTGGAAAACGAATGCGGCCGTGGGCTAAAAAGCCTCCCAGTCATCAGAACCGAAATGAGAAGCCGTCGTCCACATCGACCGACGAGGCAAGCCCTGCACCGAAGGCATACGCGGCGGTTTCGACACCGCCACGGAGTCTCTCGGCGAGTCCGAGTTCCGGCGTGAACCCCTCGATAGACACCTCGTCGCGGTCGAGCAGTTCGGCAAGCCTATCTTCGACATCGTCGCGAGTGCCGAGCGAATCGACCAACCCGAGTTCGTGCGCTTCGTCACCGAGGTAGACCCGGGCTTCCGTGTCGCGGACGGCTTCCGGGTCCATATCGCGGCCCTCAGCGACGCGCTCGATAAAGTCGTCGTAGTAGTCGTCGATGAGTCCCTGAAGGTACTCGCGTTCGTCGTCCGTCGGCTCTTTCAGAGCGTTTCCGGCGTCTTTGTACTTCCCTGCGGCGAAGCGCTCGTAAGAGACACCGAGTTTATCGGCGAGTTCCGAGGCGTTGACTGACGACCCGATAACGCCGATTGAACCGACGATACTCGCGTCGTGGGACCACAACTCGTCGCACCCGCTGGCAATCCAGTAGCCACCCGAGGCACACACGTCGGTTGCATAGGCGATTGTCGGCCCGTCGAAGTCGGCGGCCGCTCTCCAAATATCGTCGCTCGGAAGCACCTCACCGCCGGGCGTGTTGAGTTTGAGAAGTAACGCTTCGGCGTTTTCGTCGTCGGCCGCAGCGTCGATTTGCTCGACGATGTCGTCCGCCGGCAGCCCACTTCCACGACCCGGAATCGGAGCTTTGCCGCCTTCCCGCGAGATTGGGCCTTCGACGGCAACTTCGGCCACATCGTAGCTCGGGAACGCCGATGTGGCGAGTTTCCTACCGACCTGGAGTGCGATGAGGACGGTCCCGATGACCAGAAGGATACCGAGCAGGTCGGTGAGCGTTGCCGGTATGTCGTAGAAGACCACCCAGCCAACGATGGCCGCGATGACAGCCACGACGAGAACGATAGCCGCTCGGAAGAGACGTGTGAGTCTGTCGTTCACGGTGAGTCACCCATAGCTGTCGCTCAGGGCGCAATCCGTATAAAAATGATACGTCGCGTGTTGCGACGAAGAGAGAGAAAGAAAGTGACCGGGCTTAGAGCAGGCCGGACTTCTGGAGCTTCATCAGGTCCTCGGTCTCGAGGGTCTCGCCTTCCTTGAACTTCTGGTAGATTTCCTCGGCCTCGGCCTTGGCGGCTTCGCGCTCTTCTGCGCGGGAGTCCTTGCGCTCGCGCTCTTCCTTCTTGTCCAGTTCGCGCAGGCGCTTCTGGACGCGGACGAAGTCCTCGTGGTGACGGTCGGCCGCTTCCTGGGCTTCGACGAAGAGTTCGTGCATCTCGTCGGCCTTGTCACGGATGTCGTCGGCCTCACGGTAGGCCTCGATCATCTGGTTGTGGTGTTCCTGGGCGTCGTCTGCCAGCTCAGTCACCTTCTGGTGGTGCTGGGACGCCTCGGAGCGGACCTCTTCGGCCTCGGCGATGAGTTCTTCGAGGTCACCGCTCTCTTCGACCTTGTCCTTTTTTTGACGGAGTTCTTCGCGCTTGTTCTCAATCTTCTCGATGAGTTCGCGCTCGTCTTCCGTCGAGAGAACTTCGGTCTGCTGACGGAACTCGAGTTGCTCGATCTCCTCTTTGAGCTCGTCGATATCTTTGCCGTCGTCGAGCTCGAGGTCGCTTTTCATCTCGTCGACCTCGTCGAAGAGCTCGTTAGCCTTCGCGTTGAGTTCGTTGCGCTGGTTCTTGTGCTCCTGCACCTGCGAGTTCATCTCGTCTCGCTGCTCGCGGTGCTTCTGCGCCTCGTCGACCTTCTCGCGAGTCATCGCGTTGAGGTCGTCGCGCTTAGAGGCGCGTTCAGAAGCCATTTGGTTTAGTTCGTTACGGCGGTCTCGGAGTTGACCAGCGAGCTTGATGAGTTCGCCTTTCGAGCCGTTTTCGAGCTTTTCGTCTGGGAGATCGATGTTTCGTGCCTCGTCGAGTCCCTGCACGTCGAACTCGCTAAGTACTTCCTGCTTCGTTACCATGCGTAATCAATCCTCGATACCATCACCACTCCGTGCGTGGCGGCTGCTCTTTGGAGTGCGACCGACCGTGGATAAGAATTCCCGATCATTCTGCGTGCTATGCCGCCGGAACGCCGGAGGCGCTCAGGTATATGTTCATACAGCCGTCCAACTAATAAAGACTTCGGTGGTGAAACGGGTGAAAACAGTTACCACACCGCTCGTATTAGCCATTTTTCCATGATAGTTCTTGACACATGCATATATAAATGGGGTTCGAATCGAGGGGGCTAAACCGGACCGACACAGAGGGCACTCCATGCAAGAAGTCATTCGCGCCCGTGGTCACGAGCACGTGAGTGCCGAGCACGCGAGTACGTTCGAAGTGACGAGCGACGACTGGCTCACCCCCGCTGGCGACTGTATCCTCGCTATCGACGCGGACCGAACACCGGCCGACTTCGACCCGGAATTCGTCGGGGCGTGCCAGTCCCACGACGCGACCATCGACGTGACCGTGCGCGTGGAGGCGGGCGAAGACACGTACGAACAGACCGTACGCGGACGTGGTCACCCGGAACTCACCTTCGACGGCGACCGAAGCATCGTCTTTCGGACGAGCGACTACGTCGACGACCGGACGGGTGCCGTCGGTTCCGAACACGCCGCCGAAGGGTTCGACCGCGACCTCGTTTCGGCGCTTACCGACGGCGCGGACCTCACCGTAACCATCGAAGTCGAGTAACGACGGGAACACCATACCGGGAGACACGTAAGACGACAACGCCGGTGTCGACCACGACGAGGTGCGCTTTTTGCTCCGCGGTCGTAATCCCCGACTATGCCCGAAGAGCCGTCCGAAAACATCAGCGGCGGTCCCAGCGGCGGCGGCCAAGACATGGCGTTCGAGCCTGCCGAGCCGGCGACCGCGACCCGCGCCGAAGTGGTTGTCGACCGACTTGGAGAACGCTACTGGCGGAAAGCCTACGGCGGCCAAGGTGGCTTCGAGTGTCTCGTCCGGACTATCCTCAGCCAGAACACGAGCGACAAGGCTAGCCAGCCCGCCCACGACACGTTGATGGCGCGCTACGGCGGCGACGACCTCGCGGAGTCACTCGCCGCGACCGACCGAGAGGGAATCATCGACGCCATCCGGTCGGGCGGCCTCTACAACCAGAAATCGAAGCTCATCCAAGGTGTCGCCGAGGAGGTACTGGCCGACTTCGGAAGCGAAGATGATTTCGACCGCTACGTCCGCGAGGCCGACCCCTCGACCGTCCGCGACCGCCTCCTGGAGATGAAGGGTGTCGGCCCCAAGACCGCCGACTGCGTGCTTCTCTTCGCGGGCGGGCGCGGGGGTGTGTTTCCATTCGACACCGAATCAGGTGTTAACATTACGATAGCAAAGAACAAGTGAATGGGACTCATCGAGCCCAACATGACCGACGAGAAAAAACAAATCTCCGTCCGAGTCTCTCCGGAGAAAAAATCGAAATGGATAGACTACCAAGAAGAACTGGGATTTGGTTCACGTGAAGCGATGATACGGCGAGCGGTTGAGTACTTTCATGCTTCTAAAACAGGTGGCGCTGATAGCGAAATGGCGGACGAAATCTCCTCTCAAATGGAGGACATCAAAAACAAGATAGAGATACTCCGTGCTGACGTAGGCGACGTGCGGCGTGAGCAACTAACCACTTCAGACATCGAAGATATTGCAGAGGAAATCGACTACACTCTAAGAGGGAGAGACATCATAGAAACGCCAGAAGGAATCAATGAGCAATTAAAAAATCACGGCTTAGAGCCTACAGAGGATAATCGGAAACTGGCAAGCGAACAGTTCCTCCGAGGATTCGACAGAGCGGTAAAATCCATCCAAGACCCAGACGAAAGGCAACGAATGGAGAAACTCTTAGACCAACAAATCGAGGAAATATACGGTATTACCACGTAAGCGTCTTCCCCTCACTTTTCTTCGGCGGCTCCTCGACGTATCCAGCCTCAACCAACGTTTTCAAGTAATTTTCAATTGACTCCTCTGAGAGGTCTGGGAACCAGTTTCTAAGCGACTCACGTGCCTGTTTGAAGTTCTCTTTCCCGTCGAACTGTCCCCACGCCGCCTTTACAGCCGGAATTCGCTTCGCTGACGTTTTAGGGATGTCCGTCCCCCTCATGGTGAGTTTTGCCGGTTCAATCGTTTCACGAGTCCACCACTCGTCAAACTCAATGAGTTCATGAATCTCGCTCACATCAAAAGTTGTGGAACTGCCGCTAATCACATCCTCAACAAATTCGGAGGAGTCCTTCTCAAGTTTGCCAGTTTGCATGTACTTATACAGGTCCTGTACGTCTGCAAGACGCTCAAAACGAGACATCCACGGAGATGCCATTGTCCAGACGAGCGCATCCGCAATCAAATCCCCAATATACCGTTGTGGGAGGTTCTCAACAAGGTCTTCAGGTAGATAGATGTCAGCGGGAACTCTCTTTTCAGGGTCTTCATATGAGCAATCTGAATAGAGATTGGATTCTGTTTGCTCCACGTTAGTTCTGACAGCATCGTTGAGAGTGTCAACTAATTCTGGGCACTGGTTGAAAACTCGTGTCTCAACCCGTGAGAATTCATCATTGTACTCGTCGTGAGCCATTAGGAGAGTCTCATACGCAACTACTCCTTTAGTCAGATTATTACACCGAGTGAGGGCTTCAGCAGCCCATCCATCCATCATTAATTGCTTGCGAACCCCATCATCGTCCCGATATACTGTGTTATCAACTGGTTTCATCTCACCTACACCTATGTGGATTACCTATGTTAGTTTATCCCCGTTTAGAACACTGGTTAGATTTAGGAGAGATTCGCAATATTGGATAAAACTGGCTAAGTAGAGATACCGAAGAGTGATAATTAATTCTCACGGCCTCCGAAGGAGTGTATATCTCAAAGAGTTTGCAAACTGTCTAAGATGTCTGAATTCGACCGTTTCTGATTTGGGAGATTGTCGAGGTGGAGGTCTAAATGAAGATGCAGATAACTACAGATACACAACCAGCGTTGTACACACTGGTTAAAAATTCTGCCCCTATTTAACCAGCATATTAAGTGTTGTTTAGCATAATTAGTATTGTCTGTTTTTATAGAACTGAATTGACTGCTTGAACAAAATCGGCCGTAGAACTGCTTCATCGGTAGAATCTGTTTCTGAGGCGTGATAGACCCCTACCCACCTTCGGAGAGACGAGGAAAATTAATTTTCTGGGAGAATTATGCCGGTGCCACTCTGGTCTCCTTTGTATCTTTCGTAGTAAAGCACACGATGTCAAGGATGTTTAATTGTCAAGAGCGAGTATGATTTTTTTGAGTCTCTTGTTCTCTTCCCGGAGGTAGGAGAGTTGTTTCTCTACTCGTTGGATATTCTGTTTATTGCTGTTGACGGCTTCATTGACTTCCTCGAAGCACTCTGGTTTTACTGGAAACTCGTATTCATCGGCTTTCTCTACGCCCTTATCGGTTAATTCGAGGATTTTGGGATTGCCCCCGTAGGGTCCTCCTTGGTTCTCTTTCCCGTGAGCGTAGTAGCGTCCGTCAACGATGAGGTAGACGGGTTCGAGTGTGCGGAGGGCGTTGTTAATGGTTAGATTGTCAATGCCAGACTCTTTCCGAACGTCTTGGATGGGCGCTCGGTTGTCGAGCCGTTTGAGTGCGGCGAGGATTGCCAGATATTTATCAGACAAATTGTATTCTCTACTAGACATGATTGATAGAATATACATAGTGGGGGTGCAAAGGTGATACGGTTAGATTGGGTTAGGACTGGGTGGTTATCATACGTTATCCAAACGTTTTTTAACGTATTCAGATAGATTTCCGACCCCTCTCTATGAGCCTACACCTCCAATTCTCTCTGAGTGAATGCTGGAACTGGGTCTCAAGATGGTACTCCGAATGTCATATATTCAAAATACTGAGGAACCCTTTTCATCGAGATAGATAGTTGTGGGACTTTAGATTTACATGGGAGTGGTTTCTCTGTTTTATATACATATATGGTCCGTAACAGACGAAAACAGGGGTGTCTGTAACACACAACTCTCAGGGTGTGTCTTGACCCCGTGCAAGAAAGAGTTCTAAATGGTTAACTCATCCTACTCTTGTGAACCCAAATGCTCCACCAGACGCCACTCAAATTCTGCGAATGACTCTGCGGCCTCACTGTCAGTATTGAGCGTAAACATCTGGCTGTTACCGATTTGACGAGTCTTCTGGACGATTCCCGACTCTATGAAAGCGTCTAGATATTTATATACGGTGTCTCTCTGGAGGCCTGCAAACTCAGCAATCTTGGATACTGATAATTCCATCTCAGGATGACCTATGAAGACGGCGATTATTTTGGTCTTAGGGTGGTCACCAAGCACAGAAATCAAGACATGCTGCTCTGTAACGTATCCCTCGTCAACCATATTGGTATCGTAGCAATCTCATCTACTGCTTCGAGAAACATAACGCTGTTTTACATGCCTGTCAGGATGGGCAGTGCTGTCCATACGAATAGACACTCAAACACCAAATTGTTCTGGATAACACTTCGGGATAGAGTTCAATCACACCGACGTGAATCAAAGTTATTAGCAAATGTGGTCAGTAACAGACGAAAAGAGGGGGGTCCCAGAGACCCGTGAAAATGTACTCATAGCAGACGAAAAGAGGGGGGTCCCAGAGACCCGTGAAAATGTACTCATAGCAGACGAAAAGAGGGGGGTCTTTGCGCCACCGGAACCGAAGATGTGTCGGAAACTCCGGGAGAATGCGTTGGTAGTGGCAGTAAGCCCTTCTCTCATGACCGGAGGAATCCTTCAATCTATAGGAGACGCCCGGAATCTTGCGTGGATTACTCGGGCTTCGTGAGAATGAGGATTTCCTCATCCAACCCGTCGTGGTCACCTGTCGTAGCGTGGAGTTTCCGCCACATCTTGATGTCCGTATCAACGAATCCAACCCGTTCCTCGGCAATTTGCTGGAGAATCTCTCCAGTCTCGATAGGGACCTGCCAATACGAGCCCGAGTCCGCAACGACGTAACACGCTTTCCCACCGGGAGCCATAATATCGAAGACCTGCTCGAAGTGGTGCTGCATCCCTGCGAAGTACTCCTCAACGACACGCGGATAGTACTTCCCGAAACCGTGTGAGATTTCTTCTTCCTCGATGATGCGTTCCATCTCGGTGACGATTTCATCGATGCGTTCTATCCCGCGGATATTCGTCTGCTCCGCTTCATCGTCCGCGACGTAGATATTCTTGGTATTAGAGCGGATATTCGCCTTTTTGATGCGTTGGAGGTCGCTATTGTCCTCCATTTCCCCCATCCAAATGAGTTCTAATCGCTGGTTTCGGGTGTAGTCGTGTTCCGCGGGATACGGCGGGGACGTTATGAGGCAGTCAACCTCGCCTTTGTGCTTCTCCAGTAACTCAGACTGCTCTCGGAGAACGTCACCAATCTCGCGAGCATCAGCATAGAGGACCTCGGTCTCCCCGGGCTCGAATCCATCTTCCATCGCCGTCTGCACCCGGCTTAGGTCGTCCTCTATCTTGTTCAGTTTATTCTCAAAGTAGAGGAGGACATCTACATCCTCCTTCTCTTTCTTACGGTAGGCTTCGGGTCCAAACCCGATGTTCGCAACATCTTCAGGGAGGATAGCGACCATCGCGAGCCGGAATAGGTCGGTGATGTCGTCATCTGGTAGTTCCTCTATGTGGTGACGGAGGACGAGCATTTTCTTCAGCGGCTTCTCGGAGAGCCAGCCTTTCGGCGTCTTATCCGGTTCGCTAAAGTCGTACTTTTCCAGCGACACCTCATCCTCGCCACCTTCAGTAAACGAACTAAGAGTTACTCCACCCTCTGCGCTAATCCTGCGAAATACGGGCGCGACAGTGTTGACAAGGTTGTCTCGCCGTTTCTGGAATTCGCTAATATCGATGTTCCATGTTGTCTTCGTTTTTCCTGCGAGAACACCCACAGGGCTTGCATCAGTCCCGATGGCGTCGATGCCCATCTGCTTCGCGGCGAGAGTCGTCGTCCCAGTCCCATTGAACGGGTCTAAAATTAAGTCATCCTGTGTAACGTCGAATTCCTCCACGAGGTCGTAGATAATTTGGTCGCTATAGGCGAAGACCATTCGGTACCAGTCGTGGATGCTCGTGTCAGAGAGACGTGCTACGTTGCTTTTGTGTTCCATACTGGAGTTCTCGTTCTTATCATCAAGTGACATTGGTCGGCTTTAGGTCTTTATCGTTCGCGCATCGATTCTCAACCGCTAGATAGTACGAGTATCTAAAAAGTCATTCGATGTATATCTAAATAGGAGTTCGATATTGGGGTCAGGGTTATCCATGCTCTTTGTTCATCTTACCAATAATGGCGACCGACTACACCCTTACAGAGCAAGCAGACTTATTCGATGTACTATCTGAGGAGAAGCGACTAATAATCCTTCAACACGCCGTAGACGGGCCTATAACAGCCCCTGAACTAGCAGAAACGGATGACTTTGAGGTTTCCGGAGAATCAATTCTATATCACCTCAATATGTTGGAGAAGGCTGGATTCTTATCCTCTTCTACAGTGCAGGGCCGTTACAAACGCCCCGTCAAAGAGTTCCGTCTTGATGGGGCAGGACGCCTCCTGTCATTGGAGATTGTTGAGGACGAGTATCACTTCGAGTTCCGCGAGCCCCCTATCGCGTAAATCCTTGTTCGCGCTCCTGAAGTTCCCTGCGCAGTGGCGTAAGTGCTGAGAGTATTTCGAATATCTACTTAGATTCCCGTTTGGCACCTCCCTAGATATATCAAATCGCCCACACTTTCATGCCATTTCTCCCGTTCGGTGCAGATATGGCTGGAAAATACCAGCGTGTCATTGAACACGTCTTCGAGAAGAAGGCAGAAGAGTACGGTACAGACGAAGACATCCCGTTTCACCGTGACGACATTGAGGAGGCTCTGACTGAACTTAACATCAGCGTTGGCAACGTTCCCGACATCCCGTACGCCTACCGTTCGCGGCGTCCACTACCGGACCCCCTCGCGCAGCACGGGTACTCTGCCGTCATCATCGACGACACGCGGAGTGGAGAGGACCCAACGTATATGTTCACGAAGCGGAGTCAACTCATCCCCGTTCCCGAGACCGTGGATGAAACACACCAAACGAGCGTCACTGTCCTCCCCGAGGCCGTACGCCCCTACATTGGTCGTGACGAGCAGGGTGTTCTCACGCAGGTACGTCATGCCAACCTTCTCAATGTCTTCACCGGGCTGGAAACGTATCACCTCACGAGTCACCTCCGTTTCAGAGTGCGTGGCCGGGAGGCTGAACTGGACGACCTCTACGTGGGTGTGAATGATAGCGGTGAACACTACGCTCTCGCCGTTGAGGCCAAGGGCGAGGGCGAGACGCTGAACCGAAATCAACTAATTCGAAATACGCGTGGAATCGAACACAAGAGCCAGTATCCCAACAAGGTACGAACGCTCGCCGTCAAACTCCACGAGAACGACATATATCTGTTCGAGTTCGAAGTCTACGAAAAGGACGGAGAAGACCGAGTTGACGTGGACCGGGTGTGGAAGTACGAATTCAGTGATGAAGACGAGGCCCAGACCGCCCTTAACGACCACTAAACATCGTTGAGGTGCTTTTGAACGTATTGAATCTGGTTTCGTCCATGTTACATTGCGCAGTCTCGACCAGAGTTGTAGTTCTGCCAGTCCCATCACATCGAAAAATCGCACGATAAAATAGTAATCTATATGTCAAGAACTATCTCCTTGTGCTGAGACAGTCAAACATATGGGAAACCTCGGTAATCCCTTTGACAGTAAAACCGATGAACAGTGCGTGGTCTGTGGCGAGAGCCTTACGAAAGATGACGACCGACTCACGATAGAAGATTACAGTGGTTCGACCCATTCGTCAAAAGTATTGACGTTCTGTAGCGAGCGTTGCTTACACAAACGGTACTAACGCTCCTACACGGCTCAACCCCCTGATTCTGCTCCACATGGTATCTCACAATATAGTTGAGAGACCCCTCCTAGTAAATAGAGTCAACCCGGGAAGCACTGGTCGAATGTCTGGCGGGTTGTCGTCTCAGCAAATCTCAGATAATGTCGTACAGACTCCAGCGACGCATGACCCATCGTGAGCGCCAGCGTCTCAAGGTCCATCGGCGGAGACCCCGACTGCTCACGCCCCCTGACAGAATGAACGGCAAAAGAATGACGCAAAGCCTTGGGAGTGACCCGATTAATCGTAATCTCATCCGCCGACTCAATCATATCCTGTTGAATGTCCGCTGCATCCGCCGCCTGTCTGACAACATCGTTTATCGACCGTGCGCTAATTGACCTAGTATTATACCCCGGGAACAGAGCCTGAGACTCCTCTGCAAACGGGAGAGCGTCCCGACCACCCATCTCCAGCCACTCACGCATCGTTTTACGAGTGCGGCGAGAGAAAAACACGGTTTTCTCGAAGTTTTCTGCTTTAGTGTTAGACACCTTCGAGTTGCGGACAGTGATTGTGCGCTTATCAAGGTCTAATCGGCGAGTTTTCATCCGAGCAACTTCACTGGGGCGACACCCAGTATTCCAGAGAACCTGAACGATTAGTTTGTTTCGGAGCGGCGTCTTAGGGTGTTGAGCCGCTCCCTCAATGAGTTGCTCCATCATTGGCATCGCCAACCA